>NZ_JADYXE010000005.1:0-132809 GCF_015864465.1 Pseudoalteromonas sp. SWN29 | reverse complement strand
TATCAAGTAACCAATGACTAAGCATAAAAATACCCTCATAATCAAAAGATGATAAGGGTATTGTGAAGCAACCAAAAGATCGGTCAACCGATCAAAAATACCTTAACTGATCGGTGTTAGCTAAATTAGCGGGCTTTCTAAATTAATAACGAGTAAATAGTTATAGACGGTCAATTACTGATTGAGTGAAATCAGTTGTACCGTGGCTGCCGCCTAAATCGCGAGTTGTACGGTCGCCAGATTTAATAACATCAGCAACAGCGCTACGAATGCGCTCTGCTGTATCGCCCATATCTAAATGCTCAAGCATTTGGATAGACGCTAAAATTACAGATGTTGGGTTAGCTAGGTTTTTACCAGCAATATCTGGAGCACTACCGTGTACCGCTTCAAAAATTGCAGCGTCTTCACCAATGTTAGCACCTGGAGCCATACCTAAACCGCCAACTAAACCAGCACAAAGGTCAGATAAAATATCACCAAATAAGTTAGTTGTAACAATTACGTCAAACTCTTCAGGTGTCATTACCAGCTTCATACACGTTGCATCAACAATCATTTCGTTTGATTCAATTTGTGGGTAACGCTCAGCTACTTCACGTGCAACTTTTAAAAACAAACCAGAAGTTGATTTTAAAATGTTAGCTTTATGAACCGCAGTTACTTTTTTACGACCTTCACGTACCGCTAGCTCGTATGCAAAAGTTACGATTTTTTCTGCGCCTTCACGCGTAATTATCGATTTTGCTTCTGCTTCATTACCGTCTTCACTTACTACTTGGCCTGCACCTGAGTACATACCTTGTGTGTTTTCACGAATAGTAATGATATCGATATCGTCGTAACGTGCTTTAGTACCAACAAATGATTTAACAGGGCGTACGTTAGCGTATAAACCAAATTGCTTACGAAGTGTTACGTTAATAGACGTAAAACCTTCGCCTACAGGCGTAGTTAATGGGCCTTTAAGAGTGATTTTGTTTTTAGCTATTGTATCAACCGTGTCTTGTGGAAGTAACTCACCTGTTTTTTCAAGTGCAGCTAGGCCAGCATCAACAAATTCATAATCAAAGTCGCAACCTGCGGCTTTTAATATTTCAAGTGCTGAGTCGATAATGCTCGGACCGATGCCGTCGCCTTTGATCACTGTGATGGTTTGTTTGGCCATTGACTTTTCCTTTAAAGAGTTTGATTTGCACATAAATTATTACCCTGAGAGAGTAATCGCTTGTTAGATCATTTATGTGAACGTGCTTGAAAATTTAAGGGCGCATTTATACCAATTTATCACCCATTTTGCTAGTTTATACAAAAAATACTGGGTATACATGAAACTTATAATGGGTATAGATATGTTAAATAACCAGAATTTTGCTTAATCAGCTTTGCATAAATTAAATGCTATCAAATAACTCAAGAGATTCTAATTGTAGAAAAAAATCTGTTGGGTTGTGCCAATTGAGTATTTTTAGTTGCTCAAGTAACGTTTGCTGCTGCCACGCAGTGAGCGCAAGTTCTGGTTTAAACACATTTTGAGCAACAATTTTAAGTGTGATCCAGAGTTTATGAGAATCAGTTAAATGTTTTTTAGGTGTTTGCTCTGCTTCTAACAGCTTAGCTGTCCAGGGGTTGTCACTTAATAAATGAGTAAGCTGTTGTGTTAGTTGCTCACTATTAATTACATTTACCCCAAAAAATGAACACATCGGCGCACTCAGTTTTTTATTTGGAGTGTCGTCAATAAGTGTTTTACGAGAAAGCTGTGTACTACAGTGTGTTAATAAAAAATGGACGTAAGCGTATAAAGGTAAAGTGATATGCTCAAACTGCTCGTGTTTATTTTTACTTACCAATAAAGCCATTATTTTAACTAAACCATTTAACCGGTTAGTCACGTAAGTCTGTAAAGGATGTGGGGTTACATTAACTAACTGTTCAAAAACAACCCGTTGAATTATTGCAGGTGCATTATAATAACCGACCATCGATAAACTATGTTTTAAGTCTTTAGCGGCCTGATGTTCTTTATTGTAAGGCTTTACTGCTTCACATAAATTAGCAATTACTTGGGGATGAGCCGCCATTAACTGGCTTAATCCTTTATAGCTGTATTCGTGCTGCAGCTTAATATTACTTATGAGTTCAAGTAAAGACTGTGCCTTATCAACCTCAACCTCACTTTTTGACTTAACATGTTCACTGTTAAACACTTTAAAGCTGATAGTTTTGTCAGTGCAATGCCATTGTTTTGGATTATCGTTAAGTGCTGCTTTTACTCTATACCAAGCTAATTTATTTGCATTAGCGGTACTAATTAAAACATGCCTTTGCTGCGTATCAGTTGCTAAATAAATCATGGTTTGCTCGGCATATAAAACGCGGCTTCCCGGTAATAAGGGCCCCAAATGCGCTATAAGCGATTTAATTAGCTGTAGTGCAAACAAATTTGGTGTGCGAATGTACAAATCAGTAAGTGCTTTAAATAAACTAATATGTTTGTTAGCCGTATTACTAGTAATGTTCATGCTAATAATATTTGCTAAAGCAATCAGGGTAATACCGCCATCGTAAAGCATAATTTTAGGCGCACTTACCAATGCTTGTTTATATTTACTTAACTTGGCTAATAATTGCGTAACGGGCTTAGCAGAATCGCCACTGGATAACATTACTTTAGCAGCTAACTGATGACGCATTTTCCATATGTTTTTATCAGAGTCTTGAAAAGGTGTTTGCTCACAGAGCTTGTTTAATTGCGCTCCAACACATAAATGCTCAATGAGAGCAGCCGCTATATATAGCTCACTTAGAGCACTATTATAGTTTTGAGACTTACAAAATGCTGCAGTTATAACACTCTGACTAACAACTAAATTTGTGGCATAAGAATAACTAGGGTTGCAAAGCGTCAATCGGGCTTGTAACGCGAAGGGCTGCTCAGCATAGATTACTCTATATTGCTCAGCTAACTTACTTGCGATTGGGTATAAAGCTGTCCATTTTTGTTTATTATTATAATAGCTTAAAAACAGCTGCGTATTATTAAGCAGCTGCTCTAAAGTAGTTGAAACAGCTTCATCCATTAAACCTTCACCTAATTTTGTTCTTGGTATTTATTGTATGCACTCGGGCCCCATAAAAATAGCTGCCCATTTTTAAATAATAGCCCAGTACATTCATCCATGGTGGTTATACCGTCAGATGTTATATGCTGTGTGCGGTAAAACACTATCTGAAACACTTGTTCGCCATCTCGTTTAGCATAAGTAAGATCGGGGCTGCCTAAATAATCAAGAACACTATTGAGTGTTACAGGGTTCTCAAGGGATAGTTTTTCGATATAACGCTTATTGAAAGCTTCGCGGTCTTGCCAAATCATGGCCTGAGGATCGTCTTTATAAAAAGTGATCACCAATGCAGCTATCAGCGCATATAGCCCTAAACCTAAAATTAAATATCGGATAAATTTTTTCAATATGGTTTACTCTAACTCCGGTAACTAATAAATAGTATACGTTTTGTAATGTTTAGAGGCTATTAACTTGCGATTAATTAAGCCTTAACTGCTTTAAACTAAAGCCTAAATTTATGTCGGTGCGTAAACTAACTAGGTGCTTTGAAATTACGTACATATCCATATTAGCGGCTAGCTTTGTTTTAATACTCGGGCTTAAAGACTCATCTTCTGCAGCTTGTTCAATTGAATTGTAGTTATTAACGATTTGCTGCGCTGACTTAGTACCGATCCCTTTTACGCCGGGAATATCATTTGTCTTATCACCCGCTAAAGCCCAAAAATCAACAAGCTTATTTTGTTCAACACCAAAGCGCTCTTTTATACTTGTCTCATCTAAATAAAGTTTTTTAAAGTAATCATACACTGTAATATAAGGGCCTATATACGGTAAAAAGCCTTTATCGGTAGAAACAACAGTATTAGCTATTTGATTATTTGATGCCTTAAACGCAAGCGTTGCAATAATATCATCGGCTTCATCGTTAATAGGCTCAAATACAACAATGCCGGTTTCTTCAATTGCGGTTTTAAAATGCAATAGGGCGTCTTTTAATACTTGGGGCATTGGCGCGCGCGAGTGTTTGTAGTCTTTATAAAAATGATAACGCCAGCTTTTGTCGCCATCAAACACAGCAATGGCATGGGTTGCATTACTGGTATCTAAAAGCTTTTTACATGCATGCGCTACACGAGAACAACACGTTTGTATCATCTGCTCGTCGCTGTGATGTTTTTGATTAGCGTCAACGGCGTAAATGCGCCTAATTAAATTAAGCGCATCGATAAGAAGTAAATGGGGTTTCAAACTATAAAACTCATGCTTTTATTTTGTAACACGGAACGTATTTGCTGCCAGGGAGTTTCATACGGCCTTGATCAACAAATGCTTGTAATAACGTATCCATATTTTCCATAAGGGCAGGTTCGCCGCTTAAAACATATGGACCATTTTGCTTAATGGCTTTAACGCCTTCGTCTTTTACATTTCCAGCAACAATACCTGAAAAAGCCCTGCGTAAATTAGCTGCTAGTAGCTGTTTTGGTTGATCAAGATGTAAATCAAGACTTGCCATATTTTCATGTGTTGGTGCAAAAGGTTGTTGAAAGTCGTTATCTATTTTTAATGTCCAGTTAAAGTAGTAGGCATCGCCTTCACTTTTACGGTAATCACGAACATTGGCCATAGCCGATCTTAGCTTTTGTCCAACTAACTCAGGATTATCAATAATAACTTCAAACTTATCTAATGCTTCTTTACCAAGCGTCATTTCAACAAATTCACACAGCTCTTTAAAGTACGCTTCACTTTCTTTAGGGCCAGTTAAAATCACAGGCAAACATTGTTTGGTGTTATCTGGATGAAGTAATATGCCTAATAAATATAGCAATTCTTCAGCAGTACCTGCGCCACCAGGAAAAATGATAATAGCGTGAGCTGTTCTTATAAAAGCTTCAAGGCGCTTTTCAATGTCAGGTAAAATAACTAATTCGTTAACAATAGGGTTTGGTGGCTCTGCAGCAATAATGCTTGGCTCTGTTAGGCCTAAGTAACGGTTATTGGTATTGCGCTGTTTTGCATGGCCAATAGTGGCACCTTTCATTGGGCCTTTCATGGCACCAGGGCCACAACCAGTACAAATATTTAATCCACGTAAGCCAAGCTCGTAACCCACTTGTTTTGTGTATTTATATTCAACTTCGTTTATTGAGTGTCCGCCCCAGCAAACAACCATACTTGGCTCGCTATTAACACGCAAAGCACCGGCATTTCTGAGCATATCGAATACCATATGAGTAATGGCTTTTTGCTCTTTTAAATCTTTTTCGTATTTTTGACAAATAAACAAAATATCGCGAATAACAGAAAATATATGCTCGTGAATTCCGGTAATTATTTCGCCATCAACAAATGCGGTTTCGGGTGGGTTTTCAAGCTCAATTTTAATGCCTCGTTCGCGGCTTACTAAACGAATATCAAAATCTTTGTATTTGTCGTATATATCGCTACTTTCGTCGGTATGGCTACCTACATTAAGCACTGCTAGTACGCAGTTTCTAAATAACTTATAACGCTCACTAGCAGAAGATTGCTCTAATAAATCAACTTCTAATTGCGACAGTAAATCTAAAACCCCAGTTGGGTTTAACTGTATTAACATAGACGTTCTCCTTACTGCTAAATCGTAAAAAACTACTTGTCATAAAATTTATAATGGCTATGACATTATTTACTGGTACAAAGTCTATCTCGTCCTGAATTTTTGGCCTCGTAAAGAGCATCATCTGCTCGATCAAATGCCTTTAACAGAGTATCGCCTTTTTTAAACTGAGTTGCACCTACCGAAATAGTGATCTCAATTTGTTTTTCTCTAAATTTAAAAGGTATATTTTTAATTACCTTTCTTACTTTATCCAGAGGTAATGTTGCGTTTTCAAGCGACACACCTGGCATTAACAATACAAATTCTTCACCGCCGTAACGCGCTATAAAATCGGACTTTCTTACCGATTTTTGCAACGCTTTTGATATAACCTGTAAAGTAATGTCACCTGCGGTATGGCCAAATCTATCATTGATAGATTTAAAGTGGTCAACATCAATAACCGCAAGCGTAACATCTGATGGCTGCACATTAAACAAATGCATTTCGTGATTGTAACGTTCATCAAATGCAGCTCGGTTAGGCAGTTTTGTAAGCCCATCAAGTAAACTTTTAAAGCGCTGTTCGTTTAAACGTTTTTTATACGTTGTTAACTTATCTTCTAAAGTAACAATTCGTTTGTTTATTTCACTAAAGCTAGTGCTAAGCATTTCTCTATCTTTTCGTTCTAACTTTTCTTTTGCTAGAAAATCTTCGCTTAGTGATTTTAATTCGTTATCTACAAGTTCTTTTAAAGATGAGATTGACGTTGCTTTTTGTGTTTGTTCGTTGAGGTTTTTTATTTTTAGTTCAATGCTTTTATTTAACGAATCAAACTCAATACTCATCGATTCTGAGTGTCTACTAGTAGAGACAATAGAATTATGTAGATCTTCGAGGGTTTGATTTAATGAAACTAAAAAGCTTTGTGCAGATTTACGCTCTTTGCTAATGTTTTTTACTACGACTTCAATTATGTTAATCGCAACATCGAGTAATGCATCGATTGTGTCACTTTCTGTAATATTATTTTTTATACTATTAATTTGTAGTGTAGCTTCTTCTTCAAGTATAAGTTCGTTAGCTAGCTCAAGTAGTTTTTTTGCACGAGCCTGTTTTACAGGGCGCTGATTATCGGCTTGAGGGTCTTGCTTAGTTAGCAATGCTTCATGATAAAAAAGAATAAGTTGATCAAGTAGCGGAATATAACCATGGGTTGACTGAACGTTATTAATCTCTTGATCGAGTAAATTTCTCAGGGCTCTGCGAGTATCGTCAGGTAAACCTTTAGTTTTTTGTAACTGTTTACCTGCATTTTGTACACTGTTGAATAAATCACGTTGCTGAGCTTGCTGAATCGATTCTTGATTTTTAAGTAATATCAAAGTTTCACTAACAAGGGGGGAGAGGTCTTCAAAGCTCATACCTTTATTGAGTGCACTTCTAAATTTAGCAAGGCGATTATCTAACTCAATATCAAGCCCTTTACAGCTTAGCGAAAGTTTAGCTGCAAAGTCGCACAAAATATCCACTTGATGTTTGCGTGCACTCTCAATAGCCATACGAGCATCAATTGCTTGTTTGAGTTTTTTATCTGTTGGATTAGATCTTTCAGACACCTAAGCGTACCGCCATCAAATTAATTTTATTATCTTCAGTTTACAACAAATTTTTATTATGTGTAGTTATCTAGTAAAAAACTTAGAAATTTTAATAAGCTACTACGTATAAACTCGTATACGGGGCAATTTGTCGTATTTAATTCACTTTTAAATAGGGGCTTGCTAGTCTTGCAGGCAATTAAGTTTCCACTAAGAGTTTCTATGAAAAAGTTATTAGCCCTATCTATTTTAGCTGCATGTTCAGCACCTGTATTTGCCGATGTAAATTATTCTTTAGAAATTTCGCAACCACAACATCATTTAGGCGATGTAAGTGTTGAGTTTCCAAAAACAGCGCAAGCACATCTTGATATAAAACTTCCTGCATGGCGAACGGGTCGCTACGAAATGCTAAACCTTGCCAATGGCATTCGTTACTTCAAAGCTAAAGATGAAGATGGTAAAGAGTTAAAATGGGAAAAAATTGATCACAGTACATGGCGTGTACACCTTAATGAGCCAACAGAAGTTAATGTTGACTACCAGGTGTATGCAAATGAGCTTGGTAAGCGCGCTCGCCACATTGACGACAGCCATGCATTTATAGATGCATCAGGCTTTTTTATGTTTAGTGAATCATTTCGCCAAGAGCCAGTAACCGTTAATTTAGAAGTGCCTAAAAAGTGGCGCTCTGTATCGGGTATGGATAATTTAAAAGGCAAAAATTCATTTAAAGCAGCAGATTACGACGTACTTGTTGATTCACCAATCGAAACGGGTATTAACCAACTACACACATTTGAAGTAGATGGCCGTGAATACGATTTAGTTATATGGGGCGACGGTAACTACGATGTAGAGCAAATGCTTACCGATCTTAAAAAATTAGTTGCTACTGGTAATGTAATTTGGGATGACTATCCATATGAACGTTATGTATTTATGGTTCATGCTACGTCGGGTGCTGGTGGTGCAACAGAGCATTTAAACTCAACAATTATTCAACGTCCACGCGATAGATTTGGTAGCCGCGAAGATTACCTAGCCTTTATTAGCACCGCTGCGCATGAGTTTGTTCATACGTGGAATGTTAAAGCATACCGCCCTCAAGGTTTAGTGCCGTACGATTACACTAATATGAATTACTCTAAACTGCTTTGGATTGCAGAGGGTTCAACAAGTTATTTTGAAGATCATTTAATGGTTCGCTCTGGTATTGAAACCACAGATGAATTTTTTAAAGTGATGAGCAAAACCATAAATCGCCATTTACAAACACCAGGCCGTGAAGTGCAAAGCGCAAGCGAAACAAGCTTTGATAAATGGATTAATCAAGGTGGCGATCATGCACGTAACTATAGCACCAACATTTATTCGGAGGGCTCGTTACTCTCTTTAGCTTTAGATATCGACTTACTTGAAAAAAGCCAAGGTAAAATAAGCTATCGCGACGTGCACAAAGCACTTTATAACAATCATAAAATGCCAGCCGGTTTTACAGACGTAGACGTGCTTAATATTTTAAAAGACTTAACAGGGCGTGATTACTCAAGCTGGTGGCAGGAAAATGTAGAATCGCCTGCCAATATCAACTTTGACGATTTACTTACTAAAGTAGGCTTAAAATTTGAGCGACCTGAAAAAGCAAAAGCGCTTGCAAGTATTGATGCTACCGCTAAAAACACAGGCGAGTTACTTACGTTAAGTTACGTTCGCCGTGGTGGAAGCGCATGGAAAGCAGGTTTAACTACCGATGATAAAATTGTTGCTATAAACAAACATCACGTAGGTAAAGATTTAAAAACCAGCCTAGAGACGTTTAAAGCTGGCGACAAGGTAACCATTGACTATCTTCGTCGTGATGCACTTGAGAGCTTAACGTTAGTGCTATCAGAAGATTTTGATAAACCAAAAAAAGTAGTTGCTGATAAAGACGCAACGCTTGCGCAAAAGGCATTATTTAAAGCGTGGATTGGTGTTGAACATCCAAATGATGTAACCGATAAATAATACGTTATTTATTTAAGTTAGTTTTTAAAAGGAGCTTAGGCTCCTTTTTTATTGCTAAAAACAAATCAATTGAAATTTAAAACACAACTGACATAGGAAAAAACAATCATTAAGTACTATTATCAAAAGCAAAGCTCTTTTGGATCATCGACTGACAATGAAAATAGATAAAGCTGTAAATGTGCTAACCCATAAGTTTGTTATAAACGATCCACTTCATCAGCTATTTGACGCGGTTAGCGCTATTTCTGTGCAGGGGTATGATGAGCAACGACGTGTAATTTATTGGAATAAAGGCAGTGAGTATCTTTACGGCTATAGTGCACAAGAAGCTGCTGGGCAAAAGCTTGAAGATTTAATTATTCCTACCCCAATGCAAGATGCGGTTGTATCGGCTCATACTAATTGGCTTAACAACGGTACAGAAATTCCTGCAGCGGAGATTACCTTACAGCGCAAAAATAGCACGCAGGTGTGTGTGTTTTCAAGCCATGTAATGTTTATTAATCAATATAATATTAAACAAATGTATTGCATAGATATTGATTTAACCGATGTAAAAAAAGCTCAAGGACAGGCTATTTTCAAAGAAAAAATGCTCGAAACCATTTTCGAAGCAATCCCTGATTTATTTTTCTTAATGCAAGAAGATGGCACTATTGTTGACTACCACGCCAGTAATGAAAATAACCTCTATGTTAATCCTGACGAATTTATTGGTAAAAGCATGTTTGCTGTATTGCCTGATGAAATTGCAATTAAATTTCAGGTTAATATTGCCCAAGCATTAAAGCAAAAAGAAATGGTTAGCTTTGAGTACGAACTGAGGCTACCCAAAGGCACTGTATATTTTGAAGCCCGTGTAAATCATGTACCTCAATATGAGCAAGTCATGGTTATTGTTCGTGATATTACCGAACAACATAAATCAGATGAGTTAATACGCCATCAAGCCTATTTTGATAGCTTAACATTACTTCCTAATCGGTTTTTAGCGCTAGATAAGTTATCAAAAATTTTAAAAGATGCAGATGAAAATAAAGGTAATGCCGCTGTTTGTTTTCTGGATTTAGATGATTTTAAAAAAATTAACGACTCACTTGGGCATGAAGTTGGCGATAAATTATTAATTGAAGCTGCTGCAAGACTTCAGGAAATTATTAGTGATAATGGTACAGTAGGGCGACTAGGTGGTGATGAGTTTATTGTATTATTACACGACTTATCTTGTGCAAAAAGCGCACTGCGTATAATAGACAAGTTACTTAAAAGTTTCAGAGAACCATTTAAAATAGAAGGCCGCGAATTAATGGTTACGTTAAGTGCTGGTATTGCTATGTATCCTGATAATGGTAGTTCAGCTTCAGATTTACTACGTAACGCAGATACCGCAATGTATCAAGCTAAAGCATTAGGCCGAAACACCTATTCTTTTTTTGCAAAGCAAATGAATGTAGTAATCCAGCGGCGTTTATCAATTGAAGAGCAAATGAGTGGTGCCCTTGAGCGTAATGAATTCGAACTATATTACCAACCTCAATTAGACGTTAAAAATAAACACATCATTGGTGCAGAAGCGTTATTACGCTGGCATAACCCTGAGTTAGGGAATGTAACACCCGATGAGTTTATACCTATAGCGGAAAATACAGGATTAATTGTACCTATTGGTAAATTTGTAATTAGCCAAGCATTACATTTTTTAAATGAGTGGCAAAGCACCTGTAAACGCGAACAAAAATATACAATGGCAGTTAACTTATCTCCTCGTCAGTTTAGAGATGAGGGGTTACTTCGCTTTATTCAAAATTCATTGATCGACGCTGAAGTAAATCCCGAAAGTTTAGAGCTTGAAATTACTGAGGGAGTATTGATGAGTTGCCATACTAATGTTGTTGATATATTGACTGAAATTACGGCATTAGGCATTAACTTATCAATGGATGATTTTGGTACAGGTTATTCGTCATTAAGTTATTTAAGAGAGTATCCTTTTAATGTACTCAAAATAGACAGAAGTTTTATAGATGGGATTGTGTTAAATAATGAAGATTGCAATCTAGTGAGAGCAATCATTGCTATGTCGCACAGTTTAGGGCTGACAGTGGTTGCCGAAGGCGTAGAAACAAAAGAGCAACACACTTTATTAAACGAATTAGGCTGTGATTTTATGCAAGGCTTTTATTTTAGTAAGCCAATACCAGCAAAGCAGTTTCTTGATTTTTCAATTAATTTTAAATAAAAAGTAAGATTAAACACTCGATTGTAACAAATCATTACACGGCTATTGACCTTATTATCGCATCGCGAGTAACCTGTTATAGAAACTAATAAAAAGGATTCTATAATGCGTTTAAAACCTCTTGTAGCTACATTAGCAGCCACATTTTCACTATCACTTTCAAGTAGCGCCATTGCCGATGAAGGCATGTGGCAACCACATCAACTTCCAGAATTAGAATCAATTTTAAAAGCTAAAGGGCTTGAAATTGATGTTGAATCTATTTCTAAATTAACCGAATTCCCAATGAATGCGGTAATTAGCCTAGGTGGCTGTACAGCATCGTTTGTATCGCCAAAAGGCTTAGTGGTTACAAACCATCACTGTGTTTATGGCTCGGTACAATATAACTCAACGCCTGAAAACAACATTTTAGAAAATGGCTTTTTAGCTAAAAGTCCTGCTGAAGATTTACCAGCAGCGCCGGGCTCACGCGTATATGTAACTAAAACGGTTACTAACGTAACAGATGAAGTAATTAAAGGTACTAACGAGCTAACAGCAAAAGCACGCTACGATGCACTCGAAAAAAACGAAAAAGCACTAATAGCCCAGTGTGAAGCCGACGAAAGCTATCGTTGTAATGTATATTCGTTTCACGGTGGTTTAGAGTTTTACTTAATTAAATCACTTGAAATAAAAGACGTACGCTTATCTTACGCACCGGCAATGGGCGTAGGTAAATATGGTGGCGATATAGATAACTGGATGTGGCCGCGCCACACAGGCGACTTTGGCTTTTACCGTGCCTATGTAGGCAAAGATGGAAAACCAGCAGAGTACAGCGAAGACAACGTACCTTACGTACCAAACTCTTACCTAAAAGTAAGTGCCAAAGGCGTGCAAGAAGGCGACTTTGTAATGGTTACAGGCTACCCAGGGCGTACTAACCGATACCGTATAGCAACAGAGGTAGATAACGTATTTAACGACAGCTACCCTAAAGCACGTGAACATAACTCAAAATACGTGTCGCTTATTGAAGAAAACTCAGAAGATGGCAGTAAAGCGCGTATTGCTTACGAAAGCACCATTGCAGGTTACAACAACTATATTAAAAACTATGGTTCGATGATCGAAAGCTTTAAAAAAGGCACTATGCTTGAGCGCAAAAAACAGTTTGAGCAAGACCTAACACAATGGATCAATAGTGACAGTGAGCGTAAAGAGCAATACGGAAGCGTATTGGGTGAGCTATCTGAGCTAATTGCACAATCACAAGAGCACAGTGAACGCGACCGCATGTTAGGTTATGTACACCGCTCACAAATGATCAGCACAGCACGACGTTTATACCGCTTAGCTTATGAAAAACAAAAGCCAAATAGCGAGCGTGAATCTGGTTATCAAGAACGTGACTTACCGCGCATTAAAGCAGGGCTTGAGCGCATGTCGCGCCGTTATGATAGCAAAGTAGACAAAGCTATTTTACTGCACTTTTTAGAGCTATATGCAGCACTTCCAAAAGAAGAGCGTTTTAGCGACGTTGATAACGTATTTAAAGTACAAAACGGGTTTGATAAAGCAACTCAAAGCGCGTTGCTAGACAACATGTATGAACAGTCAAGACTTGATAATGCCACTGTTCGCACTTCATTATTTGAGCAATCGTTTAGCCAGCTAAATCAAAGCCAAGACCCATTTGTGCAGTACGCTAAAGCAATCTTTAAAGTAATGAAAACTGAGGAAGATAAATCAAAAGCACTTGCAGGTAAATTACAAGCAGCTCGCCCAGAGCTAATGAGCGCAATCATTGCGTTTAACAAAGCTAAAAACAAACCCGTATACGCCGATGCCAACAGCACATTACGAGTAACCTATGGCACCGTAGGCGGCTACTCACCTCAAGATGGCTTGGTAGCAACGCCGTTTACATCGCTTGAAGGGTTACTTGCTAAAAACACCGATGTTGACCCATTTAATGCACCTAAAAAGTTACAAGAGCAAATTAAAGCCAAGCTTTACGGTGATTACACAGGTGGTATGAATACAGTACCTGTTAACTTTTTATCGAATGTAGACACTACCGGCGGCAACTCTGGTTCGCCAACACTTAATGGTAAAGCAGAACTTGTAGGCTTACTGTTTGACGGTGTTTATGAAAGTATTATTGGTGATTGGGATTACAACCCAGAGCTTAATCGCTCAATCCATGTTGATTCACGCTACATGCTGTGGGTAATGGATAAAGTAGATAATGCACAAAACTTATTAGACGAAATGACAATCGTAAAATAAGTAATTAGTGAAATAAAAGAAGGGCGCTTACCGTAAAGGAAGCGCCTTTTTTATTGAGGGTTAATCGATTAATTGTTTTTCTTCTGTCGGCGGGAGTTTACCTCGCGCAATAAAGTAAAACTCCAAAGCGCGGCATAAAGCCCCGCCTACCAATATAACCCCAGCTTTGTAGGCGGGAGTTTACCTCGCGCGCAATAAAGAAAAACCAAAATTATTTAGATGGGTGTCATTCTAATTCTTTTCGCCTACCAATATAACCCCAGCTTTGTAGGCGGGAGTTTACCTCGCGCGCAATAAGGCAAAAACGTGGCATAAAGCCCCGCCTACCAATATAACCCCAGCTTTGTAGGCGGGAGTTTATCTCGCGCGCAATAAAGGAAAACCCAAAAGCGCGGCATAAAGCCTCACCTACCAATATAACCTCAGCTTTGTAGGCGGGAGTTTACCTCGCGCAATAAAGCTACGAGGGCATTCAAAATTCTGTGTCATCCTAATTTTTTTGAATGGCACGTTCGGCTAAATCAATCTACCATTTTGATGTCGGTTAAGTGGTAAAGCCACACCACCCGACAAAAAATGATGGGTTAATTCAACTTAGCGCGCTTTTTATTTGTTTAGCATTCTACCTAAGATAACTGAAAATCTAAGTTAAGGTTTTCCATGACTCTTGGCGAAAGACTGCTGCTGAAATACAAGCTGTCTTTCACCAATGTTATAAGTCATGATGCCGCAATTTCTAACAGATGCTTGTAGATAGATGTTCTATGATCACATTGAGTTCTTAGTCTTGCAATCCATACATCCAACTGTTGTGTAGGTTGAGTTTTAAAGTTTACCTCAATATGTAAGTTTGACAGAGGCTGATTAAATATTAGAAATAGGTTTACTTTTTTGAGTAACTCTTCATCTAAGATATAAAGCTCATCAAAATAATTACGATAAGCTTCTGCAAGTAGTCTATGCTGGTCATCCAGCGATCTAAATTGAGATGTCACCCCATCGGTCAGAAATTCTGATCTTTTCAACGTGCCACCTTTTACAAATCTTTCTTTTTTATCAAGCAGAATGTTTAGTTCTACTGTTGCTTTGATACATTGATTGTTTTGTTCTTTGACTTTTTCGAGAACTTCGATTGCTAATTTGTATTTTATTTTAAAGCGCTCTGCCTTTTTCCAACTTTGTAATCCTATACAGGCGATGATTAATGTAGCTAAGGGAAATAATACTTCACATAGGAGCTTTAAGTTTGCAAGTATATTTGTCGCTGACCAAATGCTGTTACCAAGCAAAAAACCGGTAATCAATACCAGCATGTAAGAAAGGGTGATTTGCCAGTTTTTTGTCATTTTTACTACCAAGTGCGTCATGATGAATTAGTCTCTTGTCAAAATAACTTTGGCTATAAGCCACTAAGTTACTTTATACATTTTTTTATTGAGCTAAGATTCTTTACTCAATGCGAATAAATGGATTCACATCTTGCATTTTGCACGCTGCCGCGTGCTTTATCAACGCCTGCTTCCAGCCACCCTTAACTTAAATCAAACCACCTCAACACTCTTTAATATATTTCATGTGCATTTTATAACCAAGAAGTGCTAGGTTAGTGGTAAATTAATTGAAGGAAATAATTATGAAATTAGAGTCATTAGCACTGCACCACGGTTACGAATCTGAAGCTACAACTAAATCAGCAGCCGTGCCTATTTACAATACATCATCGTACACATTTGATAACACGCAGCATGGCGCTGATTTATTCGATTTAAAAGTACCTGGAAATATCTACACCCGCATAATGAACCCAACCAATGCCGTACTTGAACAACGTATTGCCGCGATGGAAGGGGGCATTGGTGGGCTGGCTGTTGCCTCTGGGATGGCTGCTATTACGTATGCTATTCAATGTTTGTGTGAAGTCGGTACTAATATTGTAAGCACCAGCCAAGTGTATGGTGGCACGTATAACTTATTTGCTCATACACTACCTAGGCAAGGTATTGAAGCACGCATGATTAAAGCTGATGACTTTACCGCGTTCGAGAATGCCATTGACGACAACACCCGCGCCGTTTTTTGTGAATCTATTGGTAATCCGGCAGGTAATATTGTTGATATTGAACGCTTAGCACGTATTGCACACAGTAAAGGTGTGCCGCTTATTGTTGATAATACCGTGGCTACGCCGTATTTATGCCGCCCATTTGAGCTGGGCGCCGATATAGTGGTTCACTCACTTACAAAGTATATAAACGGGCACGGCACTGCCATTGGCGGCATGATTGTCGACTCTGGTAAGTTTGATTGGAAAGCCAACGCCACGCGTTTTGCAATGATGAACGAGCCCGATCCGTCGTATCACAATGTGGTGTATACCGAAGCTTTTGCTGAAGCTGCATTTATTGGTCGCTGCAGAGTAGTGCCACTTAGAAATACTGGCGCAGCGCTTGCCCCTAAAAACGCATCTGACATTTTAATCGGCCTTGAAACCTTAGGCTTAAGAATGGATCGCCACTGCGAAAATGCACAGCAGTTGGCTGAGTATTTAGAAAATCATCCAAAAGTGCTTTGGGTTAATTACGCAGGGTTAAAATCAAGTCCGTATAACGAAATGAGTCAAAAAATTACCAGTGGTAAAGCATCCGGTATTTTAAGCTTTGGTATTGCTGGTGGGCTAGAGGCTGGCACTCGTTTTATTGATGCACTAAACATGATTTTACGCTTAGTTAATATTGGCGATGCTAAGTCACTTGCGTGTCATCCTGCGTCAACCACACACCGCCAATTAAACGATGAAGAATTAGCAAATGCAGGCGTAAGCCGCGATTTAATTCGTTTGTCAGTCGGTATTGAAAACATTGTAGATATAATGGCAGATGTAAGCCAAGCGCTCGATAAAGCTTAAAATTACATTAATTAGAAATGCTTGTTCAGCTTTACTGTAAATACAGTATCGTTTGCTAAAAAGGTTTAGGTTTTCTAAACCTTTTTAGCCATTCATTTAGCAACAGTTTAAATACAGGCGGTAGGCTAAATATTTATTACTTTAACCCAAATAAAAAGAGCTAAAAGTAGTGATTTTTCACAATAGTTGGTATGTTACAAGTAACATTTTATTTAATTGTGTGTGATGAAAAAAAACAAACGTTCTTCTCTTCAAGATATTGCCGATGCGGTTGGTGTAACCAAAATGACGGTGAGTCGTTATTTACGTAATCCCGAAAAAGTATCAGAGTCTACTCGCACTAAAATTAGTGCAGCTATTGATACGCTAGGCTACATTGCAAATAAAGCCCCTGATTTACTCTCTAATGCTAAAAGCTACTCTATTGGTGTACTCGTTCCATCGTTAACGAACCACGTATTTGCTCAAGTTATAAAAGGCATTGAAGATGTAACAGGGCCTGCAGGATACCAAACAATGTTGGCCCATTATGGTTACAACCCTGAAATTGAAGAAAAACGGGTTGAGTATTTATTGTCGTACCACGTTGATGGTTTAATTTTATCAGAAACCACACACACAGACAGAACGCTAAAAATGATTGAGATGTCAGGCGTACCTGTGATTGAAATAATGGATACTCATCACTCTCCTATGCAGCAAGCGGTTGGTTTTGATAACGTTAAAGCCGCTTTTGATATGACGACAGCGCTTTTAAATAAAGGCTATCGCAATATTGTTTATATAGGTGCAAGGCTCGATGTACGAACACGCCTAAAATTTCAAGGTTATTCAGATGCTATGTTAGCTAAAGGCTTTATGCCTAAAAGTGTGATGACTGATCAAGCTTCATCTTACAGTTTAGGCGCTGAACTTTTACAAAAAGCGCGTACTGACTACCCAAATACTGACTGTTTGTTTTGTACTAATGATGATTTAGCAATTGGGGCTATTTTTGAGTGCCAGCGAAACAATATTTTAGTGCCTAGCCAAATGGGGGTTGTGGGTTTTCATGGTCATGATATTGGCCAAGCAATGGTGCCTCAATTAGCAAGTGTTATCACCCCTCGTTATCAGATAGGTAATGTTGCGGGAAGAGAGCTGTTGAGCCGGATTAATTCCGATTTGGATACTAGCATGAATTATAAGCAAGTAATTGATACTGGTTATATAGTTCATCTAGGTGAAAGTGTTTAAATACTCTAATTATATGAGCCTAATTACCTGAGCCTAAATAACAAAAGGCTCAGGTGATTTTTATGTGTGCGTTGATAACTCTACAGACTATAATTTTACAAAAACAGAGAAATAATCATAGCGACAAGTGCGCCAACAGTACCAATAATGGTTTCCATTACCGTCCACGTTTTAAGAGTTTGCATTTCGCTCAAACCGAGATAGCGACTCGCTAACCAAAATCCTGAGTCGTTTACATGAGAGAGCACAATAGAGCCCCCACCAATAGCGATGGTAACAGCTGCAAGCTGCGCTCCATCAAGGCCTAAAGGCTGAAGCATTGGAATAATTAAGCCACACGCTGTAAGCATAGCTACTGTCGCAGATCCTTGAATGACCCGCACAGCGGCTGATAATACAAAAGCGAGTATTACAATCGGTAAGCCTGAGCCAGCTAAGTAATTACCCAGTGCCGTACCTACTCCTGAATCAACTAATACTTGTTTAAATACCCCACCGGCACCAGTGACAAGAATAATAATTCCCGCAGGTTGTAAGGCACTACCACAAATTTCCATGATTCTAGCATTAGGGACACCGCGCCTTGCGCCGAGCAAATAAAATGCCATTAGGCAGGCAACTAAAATTGCAGTAAATGGATGACCTATAAAGGCTAACCAATTATATAAATCAGAGTCTTTTTCAACAAAGCGACTACCAATAGTATTTAAACTAATCATAATTAATGGTAAAGCAATCAAACCTAATGCTAATCCAAAACTAGGCGTCCCTTTACCAACTCTTTGGTTATCGTCGATTTGTTCGTGCTGTGGGAGTTCTACATGAATAGATTTAGAAATAATAGAGCCCCAAATTGGACCTCCTATAATCATTGCCGGTATGGCAGCAATAAGGCCAAATAAAATCATATAACCATAGTCAGCGCCTAATTGAGAGGCAACCAAAATCGGCCCTGGCGCAGGAATAAGAAACGCCTGACAAGACGCTATCCCAGCAAGTAGCCCTATACCAATTTTAACAACGCTGCCACCGCCTTTTCTTACCACTGCAAAAACAATACCGATTAAAAGTACAACGGCCACATCAAAAAAGAGGGGGAGGGCACAAATAAAGCCCGTAAAGGTAAGCGCCCAATTAGCGTTCTTTTCACCAAAACGGTGTAAAAGTGTGTGGGCAATACGATCCAGCGCGCCGGTTTCTTCCATTACTTTGCCAAACATGGCGCCTAAAGCGACCACCACCGCTACAAAGCCTAGTGTTCCGGCCATTCCTTTTTGAATTGTAGCGGCAATTATTTCAGGGCTCATTCCTGAGAATAATCCTGCAATCATAGAAACAAGGATCAAAGAGACGACAGCATGTAGTCGTACTTTCATTACTAAGAAAAGCAATAAAAATATGGAGCCTGCCGCTGTTAGTATTAATGATAGATCTGACATTTTTCCCTACTTATATTCAGTGTGAATTATGATGTTTAGTGTGTGTTTAACTTCACTTTCGCATTTGTTACGGGTAACATGTTACCCGTAACTCAGTATAATATATACATTGAAAATAATTAATTATTAAATTAAGGCGAGGGTAAATACATGAGTAACACAAATGTAGGTCGTGTTTATATTGTAATGGGGGTTTCAAGCACAGGAAAGTCAAGTGTGGGTGATGCATTAGCAAAGCGCATTGGCGCTAAATTTATCGACGGAGACGATTTACATCCCAAGGCTAATATATTAAAAATGTCATCTGGGCAGCCTTTAAATGATGCTGATCGTGTGCCTTGGCTCGAAAGAATACGTGATGCTGCATTTAGCATTGAAAAGAAAAATGAAGTCGCGGTAATAGTCTGCTCTGCATTAAAAAAGAAATACCGAGAACAAATATGTGACGGAAATATAGGTATTACCTTTTTACATCTTTATGGTGATTTTGAACTGGTTAAAAGCCGTATGCAGGACAGAAAAGGGCATTTTATGCCTTTTGATTTACTCAAAAGCCAATTTGAAGCGCTAGAAGTACCAAAAGAAGATGAGCCCAATGTTATAAATATAGATATTAATAACTCATTTGAGCAAGTAGTCGAAAGTTGTATTAGCGCAACTAAAATGAATAGCCACAACAAGTAAAAAGTTTTTAGTTAATTAGTTAACTGTTACTTTTAACCTTTAGGGGCTTTATTTGTTATGAGTTAGCATCTGCTCGTGGTGTTTCTAAAATCGCTTTTTTTTCATCTTCAGATAATATTATCCAATCAAAAATTTCTTCGTTGGTACGCCCGCAACCAGTGCAATAACCGCTACGCCTTTCGCATATTCCTAAACAGTCAGTTTTAAATTTAGATGGTTTTTTGTTTTGATTTAATTGGCGCATAATTAAAGTCCTAACGGTGGTGCAATTTCAAAGCGAGTAGTGAACCCATTACCTTCTTGATTGGTAGCAAGTGTAATCACTGGGGTTTTAGTATCAAGTACAAAGGTGCTGTAAATTGAACTTGCTGTTTCTTTTTGGCTTTCAAACCAACCTGTTTTGGTTAAACATTGGCGTAATTGCTTAGCCAGTTTTTGATGAGACTTTACGGTTTGCGTTTGTGTTTTAACAGGCGTTTGGCATTGGTAGCTTGCTTGCTCTGACTTATTTAAAGTAACCGTACAGGTTGCTCCAATAATATGAGTATTAGTACGCCATTGATTAGTAAACTGGTTAGTTACTTTATCTGTTTTGATTGAATTAAAACCAGACTCATAACTGCTTATAAGGTTATTTATGGTGCTACATTCATCGGGTATTACTGTGGATTTTACAGATTGATTCGTTGTAGTAGTGGTTGCTGTATTTGTAGTCTGATTAGTTTTGCTGGTACAGCCCGCTAAAATAAACGCGATAACTAAAATAAATGCGACGAAGGAAGGAGTTATATAGTTTTTCATAGTTCACAGTAACCGATTAATTGAGCCTCGCACTATACCATACATAATTTACTCAACTAAAAGCGAAAAGGCCCATATAAATATGAGCCTCCTAGTTAATCACAACTAATGCTATTTATGGCGACCTTGCAAGCATTTAACTACATCTTCAAGGGCTAAGCCTTGGCGTTGTAGCAATACAGTAAGGTGATAAATTAAATCAGCAGATTCGTTTGTTAGCTCATCATTATCGTGTTTCATAGCGGCAAGGGCAACTTCTACGCCTTCTTCACCTACTTTTTGACAACTACGGCTTAAGTCTTTTGCAAATAATGAGGCTGTGTAGCTTTTTTCAGGGTCGTCGTTTTTACGCGCTACAATCACATCTTCTAATTGTGCTAAAAAGCTTAAACTTGGTTTTGCATCATCACCAAAACAGCTTTGTGTGCCTAAGTGGCACGTTGGGCCTTCTGGGTTGGCAAGTACTAAAATTGAATCGTAGTCACAATCTGTATGAACAGATACTACGTTTAAGTAGTTTTCTGATGACTCGCCTTTAGTCCATAATCGTGATTTTGAACGCGAGTAAAACGTCACTTTATTGCTCTCAAGCGTTACATTTAGTGCTTCGCTGTTCATAAAGCCTTGCATTAAAATAACACCAGAGCGGGCATCTTGAATAATAGCAGGGATCATTTCACTTTTAGCGAAATCGACTTGAGCTTGGTTTTGTTGTGTTACTTGCATAATCTTGCTGCCACTTGGTTATCTGTTAAAAATTGTTTAAGTTCGCCAATGTTAATCACATTTTTATGAAAAACGCTGGCGGCTAATGCACCATCTACTTTACTTTGTTTAAATACATCAACAAAATCTTGCATAGAGCCCGCACCGCCTGAGGCGATTAAAGGAATGTTACATAGCTCGCGAATTTTACTGAGTTGCTCGTTGTCGTAACCGTTACGAACGCCATCTTGGTTCATGCAGTTTAATACAATTTCGCCTGCACCCAAGTCTTGTACGCGTTTAACCCATTCCTCGGTTTTATAACGCGTACGGCTTGATGCATTAGGATCGCCAGTAAGCTGATAAACTAAATACTCGCCAGTAGTTTCATCAAAAAAGCTGTCTATGCCGACTACTACACATTGCTTACCAAACTCATCGTGTAATTCTTTAATAAGTTCAGGGCGTGCAATAGCAGGGCTGTTAATACTTATTTTGTCTGCGCCGTGCTCTAAAACACGCGCTGCATCAGCAACCGATTTAATACCGCCGGCTACACAAAATGGAATATCAATATTACGTGCAATGTTCTCTACCCAATTTACATCAAGAAGGCGTTTTTCAACGCTTGCACTGATCTCGTAAAAAACCAGTTCATCTGCACCGGCTTCACTGTAGGCTTTAGCCATTGTTAAAATGTCGCCAACAACTTCATGGCCTTTAAACTTAACGCCTTTAACTACTTGGCCGTCTTTAACGTCTAAACATGGGATTATGCGTTTTGATAACATGCCAGTGCCTCCTCAACGCTAAATGCGCCATCAAGCAATGATTTACCTAAAATAACGCCGCCCACACCGAGCTCTTTAAGCTTTTTAATGTCATCTAGTGAGCTTACGCCCCCTGAGGCTTGCACTTTAATTGTGCTGTTGTGGCGAGTTAAATCTTCATATAATTCAAACGATGGACCCGTCATGGTGCCATCTTTACTGATGTCCGTACATAAAAAGTCGATAACACCTAAGCCTACATAAAAATCTACCAGCTCAAGTAAACCAAATTCAGATTCACTTAACCAACCGTGTGTAGCAGGTGCCCAGCCCGTTGCTGTTTTATTTACATCAAGGGCAATTACAAAGTGCTCTGCGCCAAATTGTTCAATCCAGGCTTTTACTTGTTCGCGTTTTTCTACTGCCATTGAACCAATAACAACTTGGTTTGCACCGGCTTTTAGCCAATCACTTACATCTTGCTCTGAGCGAATACCGCCGCCCACTTGGTACGGTACGTTAAGTGCTTTGGTTGCAGCTTGAATATGTTTCCACTGCTTTTTATTTGGATCGCGTGCACCTTCTAAATCAACAAGGTGTAGTTTACCTGCGCCGCTGTCTGCATATTCTTTTAAACGCGCGCCAAGTTCGAAAGGGTAAAATTGTGCTGTGTCGTATTTACCTTGGTACAAGCGCACAATTTGATTTTGTAATACGTCTAATGCTGGAATAATCACAAATAATCTCTTTTTTGTTAGTTAATAGGCAGCTTATAACTGCCAATCAACAAAATTTTGTAATAAACGTGCGCCAACTTTTGCGCTGCGCTCTGGGTGAAATTGCATGCCCGCGTAATTGTCTTTTGCAACAATGGCTGAAAAGGTTTGACCATATTCGCCGCTCACGAGTGTGGCGTCGTTTACGGTGTGCGCAAAGCTGTGAACAAAATACACTTGCTCATCGAGCGTTAGCCCTTTAGTTAACGCATGCTCTTTGTTAACGCTTAAGTTATTCCAACCCATATGCGGCGACGTTAAATTGCCTACATCAAGCGCTTTTACTTGCCCTGGTATTTTACCTAGGCACTGTACGTTACCTTCTTCGGTGCTTTCGCACAGTAACTGCATGCCTAAACAAATCCCCATAAGCGGGCGCTGGTATTCATTTATAGCTTGTTGCCAGCCGTTATCGACTAGGCGTTTCATAGCAACTGATGCGTGACCTACACCTGGTAATATAGCGCGCTCAAAACCCGCTAATTGCTCTGGTGAAGTAATTACTGTTGGCGTTTGGCCTAAGCGTTCAAACGCAAAGCGTACTGAATTTATATTGGCACAACCGGTATTAATTATGGCAATCATAAACATCCCTTAGAGCTGGCTGTTTGTTGGGTCGTGTCTTGTGCTACTGCCATACGAAGAGCACGTGAAAATGCTTTAAATAAGCCTTCTACTTGGTGATGACAGTTACCGTCGCTTACCGATAAAATAAGGCTAATGGCGCCGTTATCACTTAAGCTTTTGAAAAAGTGCTCAACCATTTGCACGTCTAAGTCGCCTGCTTTTTCGCGGCTAAAGTTAGCGTTTAATACAAATGATGCACGGCCCGATAAATCAATTTGTGCTTCAGCTTTACACTCGTCCATAGGAAGCGCAAAACCATAGCGTGCAATTTGCGATTTAGTACCGAGGGCTTGTTTAAGTGCTACACCTAAGGCAATACCAATGTCTTCAACAAGGTGGTGCTCGTCTATGTGTAAATCGCCTTTGGCTTTAATGTTTAAACCAATGTTTGCGTGCGTGCGAATTTGATCAAGCATGTGATCAAAAAAGCCAAGGCCGGTGTCTATGCTGCCATTTTTAGTTTGATCTAGGTTTATTGCCACATCAATTTGGGTTTCTTTGGTATTGCGTGTAACACGACCTTCGCGGTTTGCAGTGGTCAATTTAGTTACTATCGCACTCCAATCGCCGTCGTATAAAATACCTTCACAACATAAGTTTTGAGCAAGGCCAATATCAGTTTCACGGTCGCCAATAACAAAAGAGCGCGCTAAGTCTACTTTGCCTGAGCGCATAAGCTCGGTAAGTAAGCCTGTTTTAGGTTTACGGCAATCGCAGTTTTGCTCGTTAAAGTGAGGGCAAATTAATACGGTCTCAAAGTTAATACCTTGGCTTTGCATTATGTCCATCATTTTGTCTTGTGCTATGTCAAAGTCAGCAGTAGGAAAGCTATCTGTGCCCAAACCATCTTGGTTAGATACCATAACTAAACGGTAACCTGCAGCTTGTAATTGTAATAACGCAGGGATAACGCCAGGTAAAAATGCTAGCTTTTCAAGGCTATCTACCTGTTTGTCAGTAATTGGCTCTTCAATGATAGTGCCGTCGCGGTCGATAAATAAATAGGGGTTACTCATGATACTTCGTTTCCTGCTAAAGATGCTGCGGTAGCTGGCGTTTGTAGGCCATCTAACCAAATTTTTACTTGTTCAAGTTCTTGTTCACTGCCAATTGAAATTCGTAGCCAGTCGTCTTCACCGTATAGCGTAAAAGCGCGCATAACTAAACCTTGCTCAAGTGCAATTTTAAAGTAGTTTTTATCGGCTAATTTTAAAGTAACAAAGTTACCTTCACCAGTGAGAATTTTTAATGCAGCAGGGGAGGCGTTGAGCCAATCCACTAATTTAGCTTTTAAGCTATTTAAAATAGTCACTTGGCGACGCATTGATGTAATTGCATCAGGTGCAATTGCTTGCGCTGCAATGCTTGCTACTACGCCAGATACCGGATACGGCGCAATGACTTTACGAATTGGCGCAAGAGTTGCTGCTTGTGCAAGGGTAAAGCCTGTTCTGAGGCCCGCTAGTGCAAAGGCTTTAGAAAGCGTACGCAAAACCACTACATTACTAAACTCATTAATAAGTTTAATGGCGCTTTGCTCTGGGCAAAATTCTATATAGGCTTCATCAACAATTACCAGTGCTTTACCCGTAAGCGCTGTTGCAATTGCTTTTACTTTATCAAGAGGCGTTAAGCTGCCCGTTGGGTTATTTGGGTTACAAATAAATACCAGTTTTGAGCTACCAACAGCTGCGACGATTTCGTCAGCACTGCCACTTAATAACAATTCTTGCGTAAGCGCATTAATACCAACGTTGTGTGTATCGGCGGTTACTTTGTACATACCGTAGGTGGGTAAAAATAGCGTAATACTATCTTTAGCTGGCTCACAGTAAGTGCGCACTAAAAGCTCAATGCCTTCATCTGCGCCGCGCGTCATTAATACATTTTCGCTTGCAAGCTCTGTATAAGCGGCGTAGCGGTCAATAACCAGCTGCGGCTGTGGATCAGGGTAGCGATTTAAATCTTCAATACTCAGTTCAAGATTTTTAGCATACGGGCTTTCGTTAGCATTTAGCCACGTAGTACCGGTTAGCTTTTCACTTTTTGCAGAGCTGTAAGCAGCAAGGGCTGCAATATTTTTAGGTAATAAGCTAGACGCTTGTGCGCTCTCATTGCTCATTTTTAATTGCCTCTAAACGAATTGAAACCGCATTAGCGTGGGCATCAAGGCCTTCTGCATCTGCAAGTGGTAAAATAGCTTTTGAAAGCTCAGTTAATCCACTTTTACTTATTGTTTGTACGGTATACGTGCGGAAAAAATCAAGCAAGTTTAAGCTAGAATATGTTGCACTGTAGCCATACGTTGGTAATACGTGGTTAGTACCCGATGCGTAATCGCCTGCAGATTCTGGCGTGTAGTCGCCTACAAATACTGAGCCTGCATTTTTAACTTTATCTAGGTATGGTGTTGCATCAGCTAACTGTAAAATTAAGTGCTCTGGTCCGTACTGCGCCGATACGTCAAATGCTTGCTCAATTGAATCAACTAAAATAAGCGATGAATTAGCGAGCGCTTTTTCGGCCGTGTCTTTTCGGCTTAAGTTAGCTAGTTGCCGTGTAAGCGCCTGCTGTGTTTGTTCTATAATATTCTCGCTGTTACATAATAAAATAACTTGCGAGTCTGCACCGTGCTCTGCTTGTGAGAGTAAATCGGCGGCTATAAATTCTGGGTTCGCACGTTCATCTGCAATAACAAGTACTTCAGACGGACCTGCTGGCATATCAATTGCCATACCCGGAATAGTTTGCGCAACAAGCTGTTTAGCCATTGTTACAAAGCTATTACCTGGGCCAAATATTTTGTTCACTTTAGGAACCGATTCGGTGCCATAAGCCATTGCTGCAATTGCGCCTGCGCCACCACTTTCTATTAAAGTAGTAATACCGCATAACTTAGCTGCATATAAAATAGCAGGGTTAATGGCTTTATCACCTTGTACTGGTGTAGCAAGTACAACGGTTTTTGCGCCGCTTAACTGCGCTAATACACCCTGCATAATAACCGACGATGGCAGTGGAGCACTGCCACCGGGTACATAAATACCGACTGCTTCGATGGCTTGATATTTCAGTTCACATACAACGCCTGGTTGGGTCGATAATTTAATATCTTTTGGCAATTGCGCTTCGTGAAAACGTTTAACGTTTGCATAAGCGGTATCAATTGCGTATTTAAGCTCTGCACTCAGTGCTTGCTCTGATGCGTTAATTTCATCTAGCGGAACACATAAGCGAGGGTTAGATCTATCATCAAACTCTTTAGCCATGCTAAGTAAGGCTTCATCGCCTTGCTCTTTTACGTTAGCTAAAATAGTTTTACATATAGCTTCAACCTTGGCACTGGCAGAAACTGCAGGGCGCATTAGCGCCGCTGCTTGTACTTGTGAAGATTCCTCATTCCAACGAAGCATGGCACTTACTCCATCATTTTTTCAATTGGCATAACTAAAATAGAGTTAGCGCCTAGGGCTTTTAACTGCTCCATTGTTTCCCAAAATAATGTTTCGCTGCTTACCATGTGAAGTGCTACGTATTCATCGTTACCAGCAAGGGCAAGTAGAGTAGGTTGACCAGAACCTGGTAAAATTTCACAAATTTCATCAAGTTTGTTTTTTGGTGCGTGTAGCATGATGTATTTGCTTTCTTTAGCTTGTCTAACACCACGTAGGCGCGGCATAAGCTTATTGATTAGTGCTAGTTTGTCTGCATCTTGAAGATCTTTATTTTGAATTAAACACGCGTTTGATTCTAAAATTGTTTCGCCTTGAATTAAGCCGTTAGCTTCAAGTGTTGCGCCAGTAGATACTAAATCACAAATTGCATCAGATAAACCCGCACGCGGTGCTACTTCAACAGAACCCGTAAGCATTACTGTACTTGCGGTAATGCCTTCGCGCTTTAACCACTGAGTTAAAATTTCTGGGTAGGTAGTCGCAATACGTTTGCCTTCAAACCAGCTCTTATCGCGAGCGCCAAGCTCTTGTGGCCATGCAAGTGCAAGACGACAGTAACCAAAGTCTAGTTTTGAAAGTTTGGTTACTTCACTTGGAACACCTTGTCGTTCACGTTCTGCTTGAACTTCTACTAGTACGTTTTCGCCAACTATGCCTAAGTCACATACACCGTCCATTACTAAACCCGGAATATCGTCATCGCGCACACGTAGTACGTCAATTGGCATATTAGTTGAATGTGCAATTAAGCGTTGTTCACGAAGGTTAAGTTTAACACCTAACTGTTTTAGCAGATCTTGACAATCTTTAGATAGGCGGCCACCTTTTTGGATGGCGATACGTAGACGATTACTGTTGTTCATTATTCATTTTCCTTTAATTTAAAAACTAAAAACCCCGAGGGGAACCTCAGGGCGAAAATGAATCAATGTTATTTGAATCGCCAGAGGTTCCTTTTAGGAATAACCTCTCAGCGAAAGACCTGACAGGTTATTCCGGTGAATGGTGGTGATGATGTACTGTTGTCAGGTTTAAGCGCATTTTTTATCCTATGTAACTGCCCGTTGTTTTGTTAACGTGCAGTTGTTATCTGTTTAAATAAATTTCGCATTCATAAAAACATAAACAGCTATATTATGGCAAGTTTTTTTTAGCTTAATTAAAGCATATGTTATAACTGTCGATAATATTAAGGTAATAAGCGCAATTTTAGCGAATAATTGTTTGTTTATTATTCAAATTAAGCATTTTGACAATCAAACAGTTAAAATAAGGAAGTACGTATGGATATTATGATTCCTTATTTAGGAAGAATAACTAGGCTAGAAGTTGAATCAAAAAGTGCTTTTCATATTGCGGGTGTGCAAAGTGGCGCTGCGGCTGAAAAAGTTGAACTAGAGAATAAAAAAAGGCGTGAGTTACAAAAAAAGAAAAATCTCAATATGCTTGATGATCAAAATAATAAAAAAAAGTCTAACTTAGATGATGACGAAAATCCCCATTTAGATACATGGGCATAGGTTACAGTTAATAGTTTAAAGTTATTTGTAGATTGCTAGAATTCAAAAAGGGAAGCCTATTTACTAGGCTTCCCTTTTTTGTTGAACTAATTACTTCTGGCTTTTACTTTTGAATATATAAAAGCTAAATATAGCGAATACACAAACTTGAGCCGCAATACCTTGCCATGTCGATTTTATACCAAGCCATGCAATATCAAAGCTCATTGGTAGTGACGCAATACCTATTATATCGGCCTCTTGTAGTGCAATAACGGCTTTGCCCATAAGCACAAATGAGAGTGCAAATAATAGGTAAGTGGTAATTGCAAAAAACTTAGCAACCGGTAATTTAATTGAGTATTTAATTAATACCCACGTAATAATAGCCAGTATTGCTACACCGATGGCAAAACCCGATGCAATAGATGAATATTGAGCCGGCGAGCTTTGTGTTAATAATGACTGGTAAAATAGTACGGTTTCGAATACTTCACGGTATACGGCAATAAAAGAAAGCCCTGCTAACCCCCATAATGTACCCGACTCAAGACGCTTATCTATATTGTCTTTTATGTATTTTTGCCATTGTTGCGCACTGGTTTTACTGTGCATCCATACGCCAACATACAGTAAAATAACAGCGGCAAATAATGCACCTGCACCTTCCATAACTTCGCGACTTGCACCACTTATTTCTATTAATGTTTGCGCAGCAGCCCATGTTAAGCCACCTGCAATAAGTGCGGTTATCCAGCCAACATGTACATATTTAAGCGCATCTTGACGTTTAGTTTTAATAAGTACGGTCATAAGGGCAATAATAACGAGGAGTGCTTCTAAGCCTTCGCGTAGCAATATAACTAAACTTGCTGAGAGGAGTGCACCATCAGTTAGTTTGGTTTCGTTTAGCATGCTATCTGCTTTCGCGAGTTGAGCTAGCGCAGCACTTACTTTATCGCCAACGATGGCAGTATCTTTCTCGTTTTTGAAGGTTTGACGCAGGTTCATCAGTTGTACTTCGATGTTTTTACGCAAAGCTTCGTCGTAAGCATTTAAGTTATTTTCAACAAGTTCAAAGCCATCTAAGTATGCGCTAATTGCTAAGTCACTCGCTTGAGAGTAATTACCTTTAGCATGCGCGGCTTGCGCTGCAAGTAACTGCGTTCGAGTAACCGTTATCGGATTTTTTTTACCGGTAAATAATTGCTCTGGATTACCACGTAACCATTTAACGTAGTGTGCTTGCGCTTCACTTTGACCTGCCGATAATTGTGCAGGGTTTAGGTTTACAATTTGCGAAGCGGTAACATTTTGATCTACATTTTGCGGTTTTTTAACGTCTTTAAATGCCAAGCTACCTACATAAAAAGCTAAAGACCAACGTTGTTGTTCGTTAAATTGAGTAAACGCAACCATTGGCGTGTCGTTAATACCGTTACTTACAGCGTCAAACAAACCCATTAATGAGCGGTTAGTTGCGCGTTCTTCATCGGTAAAGTTGGTAGGCTCTGGTGATAAGTTTTTTGCAAGCGGGCCGTCGCCTTGACCACTTGGGCCGTGACACATTGAACAGTTAGCAGCAAAAAGCGCTTTGGTTTGCTCAACAGGTAGTAGTGACGTAGGTAACGATAGTTGCGGCATAAAGGTAAGTAGCGACTCACGAAGCGCAGAGCTTGCTGCGCGTACATCGGCAACGCTTGCTTTATTGGCAATCGCTGAATGCAAGGCTTTAGCTTGTACCTTTACTGTGTCGAACTCATTTGTTTGGCTTGATAGCTGTCCAGCTTGCTCAATAATAACGTGCGCAAATTCAGTCATTTCTTGATATTCGTCGGGGTCGAGTATTTCACCATTCCCAACAGCTGCTACGTAATCAACACCTACGTACTCTGCAAGCTGTGCAATTTGCTTTATTTTTATTTGTTGATCGGGTGAGGCAGAAACGCTAAAGCTTGCCGTCATCATGATCAAAAGTGCAAAAATGAAATTAAGCTGACGCTTGCTTACAGACACAAAGTTAATAAACATGTGAGAATTATTTATGGACATTGAAAAGCCCTGCAGAGGAAAAGCCAAAATTATAATTGTTTTCATTTGCATTTCAAGCAGATTAATTTAAACAAAGCAGATAAATAAAAAGGATAACAATTTATATAACTTTAAAGTGTTTTTGTAACACGAGAGTAACAGTAACCAAGTGATTTTTATAATAACTTGGTTACTGAATGTGTTGCGGACAAAGTATTTATTACTTGGCTTGCTCAGCTGACTTAATGCTGCTTTGAATAAGCGGCGAAATAGTTAAGCCTTGTACAATAATAGAAAATATAACCACAACGTAAGTAACAATAACAATTAAGTTATGTAAGTCAGAGTCGCCTACAAAAACTTGCTCGCGTGGTATAGCTGCCGCCATTGCCAGAGCAAGGCCACCACGTAGTCCACCCCAGGTCAAAATTTTAACACTGTGTTTGTCGTAAGTTCTAAAGCGTTTAAAAATTACAAATGGTGCGCCTACACTTATAAAGCGTGCAAGTAATACCGCAGGTACCATTAATAAGCCTAAACCTATTTCGCCAATAGTGATTGGCATAGTAACTATCAACATACCTATTATTAAAAACAGTAGGGCATTTAAAAAGCTGTCGGTTGCATGCCAAAAGTCTTTTACGTAGCGTGTATCTTCAGGGCCTGTGCGCTCAGTTGCTTTAGTGCGGGTGATATTACCCATTAATATGCCGCTCGTTACCATAGCAAGTGCGCCAGATATTTCCCAAATATTTGCAGCAGCAAAACCTGCTGTAGGAATCGTTAAGGTAATTAATAAGCGAATGTTTACATCGCGGCTATTAATAATTAAAAAGTGGCCAACTAATGCAATGACTAAACCAAATGCAATACCCCCTATGGCATCAACAAAGAATAGCTCTGCTATGTCGCCAAATTGTGCATCGGTACCATAAAAAGCAACTGAGAATATAGTGGTAAATATAACTAAACCGATACCATCGTTAAATAGCGACTCACCTTCTACTTGAACTGAAATACCTTCTGGTGCTCTCATTTGTTTAATAATAGCAAGTACAGCGATAGGGTCGGTTGGGCTAATAAGCGCACCAAACAATAAACAGTAAATAAAAGGAACATCAAAACCAAAAACGGGGAATAAATAAAAGCTTAAATAGCCCACTATAAATGTGGAAGCAATGGTTGAAAATAATACCAGAGCAGTAATTTCCCATCGCTGCTTACGCAGGGCTAGTAGGTTTATTTCAAGCGCACCCGCATAAAGTAAAAACCCCAACATACCTTTGAGTAGTAACTCGTTAAAGTTAATACTGGAAACAATTTGGGTCATTGCTAATGCATTTTGATCGCCTAATAATTTAACTGCAATGATCAGCAATAAAGAAATAACCACAGAGCCCGTTGTAATGGCAATAGTAGTTTGCATTTTGAGGATGTACTGGTTTGCAAAGGCTATAAATATTGCAATTGCAGAGAGAAAACAAATGAGGTACCAAGCATTCATTGATTAACCTTAACTATTTTTTAAACGACACACAAAAAGGAGGATTATAAACCCGCGTATGGTACTCCTGTAATATTTGAGAGTCACAGTATTTATACCTTTATATCGCTTTTAATAAGGATTATTTTTAGTAAGAGTTAATAACAAATTAGACTTTGTAAATATTGTCATCAATAAATTAAATGTACGTTATAAATACAGAGTGTATTGTAAAATCGAATAATGAATCACTCCCTAAGCTCGGATAATAAAACGCGCGTTAACCCATAAAATAAAAGTGCGTTTTGTAATTACTTGCCCTAAATGCTTTGCTTACGTAAAATCCCGCTATTATTTATTTTAAAGTGATTGGTATTATCAAACAGCTGTTTAGTGCAACCGGACCTTTGGCGTCATCGTTAGATGGATATACGCCTCGCCAACCACAAATTGATATGGCTGTAGCCGTTGCTGATGCATTAAAAAACAGTTCGCAATTGGTTGTTGAAGCAGGTACGGGTACAGGTAAAACATTTGCATATTTAGCGCCTGCACTCAAATCAAAAGGCCGAACGATAATATCGACTGGCTCTAAAGCCTTACAAGAACAGTTATACCACCGCGACTTGCCTCAATTAGTAAAAGCGCTTAGTGCATCTAAAAAAACCGCCTTATTAAAAGGGCGTGCCAATTACTTATGTACTTACCGACTAAACCAGCATGTTGCGCATGTACCTACTGACGATTCTGACGTAATGCATCAACTAGCTATGGTGGCTAAATTTGCCAGTGAAACGCAGTCGGGCGATTTAGCCGATTGTATTGGTATAGAAGATGACGCTAAAGTGCTGCCTTATGTAAATTCAACAGCCGATAATTGTTTAGGCAAAGAATGCCCAGATTTTCAAAGCTGTTACATACGCAAAGCACGTTTAACTGCGGCCGATGCTGATGTGGTTGTTATTAACCACCATTTGTTTTTTGCCGACATGGCCGTAAAAGAAAGTGGCTTTGCTGAGCTTATGCCAAAAGCCGATGCGTATATATTTGATGAAGCCCACCAGTTAAGTGAAATTGCCAGTGATTATTTTGGTGAGAGTATTAGCACTAAAAAGCTGGTGGATTTAATTAATGATTTACGTGCTATTTATCGAGCCGAAATTCCCGATATGCTGCAGCTAGGTAAAAGCTTAAATAAGCTTGAAACAAGCGTTGCTGATTTACGATTACAGTTTGGTGTTGATGGCAGTAGAGGCGATTGGCGAGAAAAGCTAAGTGATAAACAAATATGTGCGGCGCTTCATCGCGTCATTAGTGATTTAGATTTTGTTTACCAAGTACTTAAACTTTGCCTAGATAGAAGCGATAAAATAGAGCACCCGTTTGAGCGTGCTCTTGCATTTAAAGGGCAGTTAGAACGCGTTTTTGATACTGCTCAAACCGGTTTTAGTTACTGGTATGAAACAACGCGCCGTTATTTAACAATAAATATAACGCCATTAAATGTTTCAGCTAAGTTTGCTCAAATGATGCAAGACACGGGCGCAGGCTTTGTATTTACATCAGCAACACTTTCGGTCGACAACAAACTAGAGCACTTTAATGCAAGCCTCGGTTTAAAACCAAAGCAAAGCATGATGGTAGATAGCCCATTTGATTACCCTAATCAGGCGCTGCTGTGTTTACCGCGTTACTTACCCGAATCGCACGCGGATAATATGCCCCACGCAATAGTAAAATTAACACTTGAGCTTATAAAATCAGCACAAGGGCGTTGTTTTGTGTTATTTACGAGCTATCGAATGATGCACTTAGTTGCCGAAGGACTCACCACGCAAATAGACTACCCAGTTTATATGCAAGGGCAAATGTCTAAGCGTATTATTTTAGAGAAATTTACGCGCCATGGAAATGCGGTATTACTCGGCACGGCTTCTTTTTGGGAAGGCGTTGATGTACGCGGCAGTACGTTAAGCTGTGTTATTATAGACAAATTGCCATTTGCAGCCCCTGACGATCCATTACTACAAGCTAAAATGCAAGATTGCCAAATGCAGGGTAAAGATCCTTTTTCACACATACTATTACCACAAGCTGTTATTGCACTTAAACAAGGTGTTGGGCGTTTAATTCGAGATAGTAAAGACAAAGGCGTACTTGTAATATGTGATAATCGCTTAGTTACACGACAATATGGCCAAGTATTTTTAAAAAGCTTACCGCCGATGCGCCGCACGCGAAGCTTAGAAGATGCCAATACATTTTTAAAACAAATTAATTAGAGTAATAAAATGATCAAAAGTAATATTCTTGCCCTTGATGCTTCAACAGAAGCACTTTCAATTGTTTTACATTTTCAGGGCCAAACATTTCATCATTTTGAAGAATGTCCGCAGCAGCACAGTCAAAAAATATTGCCACTTGTGGATGAGCTATTAACTAAAGCAAACTGTAAATTAAAAGACTTAGATGTCATTGGTTTTGGCCAAGGCCCGGGCAGTTTTACTGGTGTGCGTATTAGTGTAGCAATAGCACAAGGTTTAGCGTATTCAACTAACTTGCCGCTTGTAGGTGTGTCTACTTTGGCTATTATGGCGCAACAAGCGTTTGAACAAAACGGCAGCCTGAGTGTTTACCCAAGTATAGATGCGCGTATGGGTGAGATATACTTTGCACATTACCAAGCGCAAAATAATCTAATGCTTTTAGTTAACCAAGAATGCGTTATAAAACCTGATTTACTTAATAATGATTATATAGCGACTACAGAGCCATCTGTAGCGGTGGGCACGGGCTTTAAAACCTATCCTGATGCGCTTAATGACTTTGAAAACGTGACAATTAATACTGATATTACATTGCCTGATGCGCGTTATATGTTAGCGCATGTTGAAGCCGCGTTTTTAGCGGGTGATGTTGTAAAAGCGAGTGACGCTCAACCTAAATATGTGCGCGATACGGTAACGTGGAAAAAGCTACCAGGTCGTGAGTAATCATATCTTGAATTCAAGTATTATTTGCAAATTGGTTGTTTTTAAATCATAATTTTATGCATTATTAAGGTTGGAGACGCGTAATGACGCTGCCTATTGGTTCAGGTTTTTTTACCGGAGATATTCCTGGTAGGGTTAGCTCTACCAAAGTTGTTACTAATAAACCACAGGGTTTATTAGACCAGCCGGCTGCTCAAAAAACGAATACCGATTATGTAAAAAGCAGTGTTGAGGGCGTCGAACTGGCTAATCAACTGTTTAAAAGCAGTTCTAAAAGCAATGAATACAGCCAAACAATTTACGACCAACCGACTGCTCTAGTAAGCAAAGCGATTTCTACTTATACTGAATTTGCTAATTTAGAACGCAGGGCAGAAGTACAAAATTTAATAGGCGTTGATATATACGCTTAAAGCTCATTCAAACGTTTTAGATAAATACAGCGATAAAATTTAATAAAAAGCCCGAACATATGTTCGGGCTTTTTGTGTTCAAAACGAAGCAAAGATTACTGTTCAATAAAGCCGATTAGCTTATCTGCAATATCAGTATTATTTTGTGAACCAATAAATTGATCACTGCCTTTGCCATAAGCAAATACTTGAACGTCTACAGCGGTGTGTCCACCGGTTGTCCAGCCAGTAAAGCTCGCATCACTAATAATACTTTTAACAGCTAAATTAAGCGCTTTTTCGCCCATTTTTTTAGCTTGCTCAAGTTTGATTTGGTTTTCAGTTGTAAATTCAATATTGGTGTTAGCAGTCCATACTGGTTTTAAGTCTTTAGACTCCATAAGTTTGTCTGTTAACTTACTAGCCGTTGCCTTAACACCTTTAATTACGTCTGTTTCCCATTTAAATTGGCCGTGCGAACCAATAGTTAGGCCGCCCGTTGAGTGATCGGCTGTAACCACAAGTATAGTGTCTTTATTTTTATCAACGTATGCTTTTGCTTTTTCGATTGATTTAGCAAAGTCGTCCATTTCAGCCATCGCACAGGCTATATCGTTAGAGTGACCACACCAATCAATTTGGCTGCCCTCAATCATTACAAAAAAGCCTTCTTCGTTTTGGTTATCTAGTAAACCAAGTGCTTTAGATGTTAACTGAGTCAGGCGAGTTGGGTTTATATCAAGTGCAAATGGCAGGCCTTTGCTTGCATACAAACCTATGGCAGGTATTTGTGTAATTTGGCCCAGATTATTAATATCGTCGCCATATTGGTAACCTGCGGCTTTAAATTCTTCAACTAAATTACGGTCATCTCGAATAAAATATTTAGTACCGCCACCAAGCATTAAATCAACGGGTAATTTACCAGCAATCTTATTATCAATATAATCGTTGGCAATATCATCGTAGTTGTAACGAGATTCATTGTGAGCTGTAAAACTCGCTGGTGTTGCATGATTTATTTGTGACGTTACAACAAGCGCTGTTGTCATACCGCGCTCTTTTGCTATTTCGAGCATGGTTTTAACTGGCTTTTTATCTGTATCTACAGCAACCGCGCCATTATAACTTTTATGACCGCTACTAAGCGCTGTAGCACCTGCTGCACTGTCGGTTACATAAGTATGGTCGTCTGGGTAGGTATGCGCCATGCCTTTTAAAATAGTGTCAAAAACCGTGCCTTCGACTTCTTTTGTTGCAGGGTCATCTTTAAAATAGCGATAAGCCGTGGTGTAAGCCGGACCCATACCGTCACCAATCATATAAATTACATTTTTAGGTGCTGATTCTGCGTAAGCACCAGAAGCGGTGCATAAAAGTGCCAATAAGCTGATCTGTTTTTTCATGGTTGTACCTTATGAGTGTACCTTATTTAATAGCCGCTGATATTGTATACAGATAGGATGATAAATAAATGAATATCTGAGATATTTATAATTTATACTTTGATTTTATATACATAGAATTGTAGTTAACGCTGTTAGTTCTATTTATTTAAATTATACTAGTTATAAGCTATCTATATATGGTGCTCTCACCTTTTATTTGTTTAAAAGGTACTCAATATTAATATGTTAAAAAACCTTTGCTTATCACACCATTTTTAAGTTGTTGAAAATATTGAGTTTGGTTTTCTACTCAGTGCTATATTTGATACCAGGAAGATAATTAAATCGTGAATTTCGCACCATTTCCTAAGTTAGTGGTCTGACAACTTGTATGCTATAAATAATGATGCTCTAAATTAATAAAGGACTTACCATGCAGCCGTTTAATATTGAAACCAATAATTTAAATATTCATGGCTTAAAAGTAGGTTCAGGGAACGAAATAGTAATAGCGCTACATGGGTGGTTAGACAACTGCCATAGCTTTATGCCAATGTTAAACAACGTTAACCCAAAGCACACTTGGTACTGCATTGACTTTGTTGGGCACGGTTTATCGAGTTGGCGAAGTGATGACGCACACTATTATTTTATTGATTATATTGATGATGTGTACCAACTTATAAATGCGCTTGGTGTTAAAAAAGTACATTTAGTGGGTCACTCTATGGGGGCTATGGTTGCAGGACTTTTTGCTAGTTGTTTTGGAGATTATGTTAAGTCTGTTACCTTTATTGAGGGTATTGGTTGTGTTACAACGCCAAGTGAAGGTGTATGCGAACAGCTAAAAAGTGCGGTATTAAATAGAGCGCGTTTAAAAAATAAAAAGTCGAGAATTTATAAATCGAAAGAACTTATTTATGAAGCACGTGCTCAAACAACCGATTTAAATAGTGAGCTTATTACGCTCTTAATGCAGCGAAATATAAAACAGACTTCAGATGGTTTTACGTTAACAACAGATCCAAAGCTTAAAAATCACTCAGGTTTTAGGTTTGATGAAGCGCAATGTATTGGTGCAATAAAAGATTTAGCTGCACCATGTCAATTAATTTTAGGTAACGAAGGTTATTCGTTTGTAAAACAAAATTTGGCAAAGTATATTAGTTATTACAATAACTTGAAGGTAATTGAAGTAGAGGGTGGGCATCATTGCCATATGCAAAGTAGTGAGTTATGTTTTGAGCATATTCAAGACTTTATGCTGCAAAATGGTGCATGTTAATTGTAAGTTTACGTAAAATGTGGGATTATTCCTGCATTAGAGTATTTGCTCAATTGTTAAAGCGCCTTACTTAGATTAAGGTTAATAAAAATATAATTATAAACAGGGGCTAAGAGTGGAAAAAATCTGGCTTAAGCGCTACCCAGAGGGTATGCCTGAAACAATCGATCCTGAGCATTACAACTCGTTACTCGAAGTGTTCGAAAAAAGTTTTTCTGATTACAAAGATCTACCTGCATTTACTAATATGGGTAAAACGTTATCGTATGACGAAATTGACACCGCAACCAAAAAAGTTGCTTCCTATATTCAAAATGATTTGGGTCTTAAAAAAGGTGACAAAGTTGCCGTAATGATGCCTAACTTACTACAAACACCAGTCACAATTTTAGGTGTTTTGCGTGCAGGTTGTGTGGTTGTAAATGTTAACCCACTTTATACTGTGCGCGAATTAGAGCATCAGTTAAAAGACTCAGATACTACCGCTATTTTCATTCTAGCAAACTTTGCTGACACGCTCGAAAAGTCACTTGCTCATACCGATGTTAAACACATTGTAGTAACGCAAGTAGGCGATATGGTTGGCGGGCTTAAAAAGCATATAGTTAACTTTGTTGTGAAGCACATTAAAAAAATGGTGCCAAAATTCAACTTACCGAACACAATTAACTTTTCAGACGTTTTAGCTGCGGATGAAGCTAAATACACGCGTCCTGAAATGAGCTTGTCTGATCTTGCTTTTTTACAGTACACCGGTGGCACAACAGGTGTATCTAAAGGTGCAATGCTTAGCCACGGTAATATGGTCGGTAACCTTGAGCAAGTTTCAGGTTGTTTAGATAAAGTGTTAAATCGTGGTACAGAAGTCGTTATTACTGCTTTACCGCTTTATCATATCTTTGCTTTAACAGCTAATTGCTTAACGTTTATGAAATACGGTGGCTTAAACGTACTTATTACTAATCCACGTGATATGCCTGGGTTTGTTAAAGAGCTTGGCCAACATAACTTCACCGCTATTACTGGCGTAAACACACTATTTAATGGTTTATTAAATACTCCAGGTTTTGCTGATCTAGATTTTAGCCACTTAAAAATGTCGTTAGGCGGTGGTATGGCGGTTCAACGTCCTGTTGCCGAAAAATGGCAAAAAGTGACTGGTTCAAAACTAATGGAAGGCTACGGACTTACTGAATGTGCTCCTTTAGTTACTATTAGTCCTTTTGATTTAAAAGCATACAATGGCTCTATTGGTTTACCTGCGCCTAATACCGATATTAAGTTAATGCTTGATAATGATGAAGAAGCCGCAAAAGGCGAGCCAGGTGAGCTTTGGGTTAAAGGCCCGCAAGTAATGGTTGGTTATTACAAACGACCAGATGCAACCGCTGAATGTTTAAAAGACGGCTGGTTTGCTACAGGTGATATTGCGACTTATGATGATGAAGGTTTCTTCTTTATTGTAGATCGTAAAAAAGACATGATCATTGTATCTGGCTTTAATGTTTTTCCTAATGAGATTGAAGAAGTAGTGGCTATGCACGAAGGTGTACTAGAAGTAGCCGCTATTGGTATTCCTCATGATGTAAGTGGTGAACAAGTTAAAGTTTTTGTTGTGAAAAAAGACCCTTCTTTAACTGAAAAAGATATAATAAGTCACTGTCGTGAAAATTTAACTAATTACAAGGTCCCCAAACTGGTAGAGTTTAGGGATGAGTTACCTAAAACTAACGTAGGTAAGATACTCCGAAGAGCCTTGAAAGATTAGCAACCTATAAAAAAGCCGACATATGTCGGCTTTTTTATTGTAGGAGATTAAGTGCAATACCAATTGATCGAAACCCAAAATCAACTGAACACTTTTGTTGAACAAATAAAAAACAAACCTATTTTAGCTATCGATACTGAGTTTATGCGTCGTCGTACTTTGTATCCTGAAGTTGCACTTATCCAAGTTTTTGATGGTGAACACTTAGCACTTATAGATCCATTAGCTGAGCTTTCACTATTTGATTTTTGGGAAATACTAAAAGATCCCGCAGTTTTAAAAGTACTGCATTCTCCTTCAGAAGATATTGAAGTTTTTCAAAAGTACGCAGGCTTTGTTCCAGCCCCGTTATTTGATACACAATTTGCATTACAATTACTTGGTGAAGGCAACTGTATGGGTTTTGCCCTTATGGTAAAAGAGCTGCAAGGTATTGAAATAGATAAAAGTGAGTCACGTACTAATTGGCTACAACGCCCGTTAACTAAAAAACAACTAGATTACGCTGCCGCTGATACATTTCATTTATTACCATGTTTTGAGCTGATTATCGATCGCATTAATGCCGCTGGCTTTTTTGATATTGTAATAAACGAGAGTGAGCTGATTGCTAAAAAACGTGCATTTCAGACCCCAGACGAGCTTTTATATAAAGATATTAAAAATGCATGGCAACTTAAACCGCACGAATTAGCGGTGTTAAAAGAGCTTGCTGTATGGCGAAGAAACAAAGCCATTAAGAAAAATTTGGCACTTAATTTCGTGTTAAAAGAACATAACATGACTGAAATTGCTAAGCGCGGCCCTTCAAGTTTAAACGCTCTTAGGCAAATTCCAGGTGTTGAGGCTATTGAAGTTAATCGCTCTGGTGTAGATATAATAAAGTGTATTGAAGTTGCTAAAGAAGTCCCAGATGCTGAGCATCCAGATGTGCTTAAGCGCTTAATTGATTTTCCTACCTATAAAAAAGTAGCGAAAGATATAAAACAAAAAATCACTAAAGTAGCTAAAGAGCACAATATACCAGAAGACGTTATGGCCTCTAAAAAGCAAATCAATCAATTGATTAGTTGGAATTGGAAGTTAACGCCTGATCAAAAACAGAGTCATATAAAGCCTGACTTACTGAGCTCTTGGCGATATACCTACGTTAAAGATGCTTTAAAAGAGTGGGATACTTAACGCTAAATATATACCTTTAACTGTGTGATAAGGGTCTTTTGATTCATATTACATGGTTAAAAAGTTTTAGTTGAGCGTAGATATTCATAGTAATTATTAAAAAGTAAACACAAATAAAGAGGGCGCTAATAAAGCGCCCTTTCTTCGATTACTTCTTTTCTTCATCAGGTAGTGTAACGTTTAGCTCAAGTACGGCTAAATCGTCTTCGTTCTGATCGAACTGAACCTGAACTGCATCGCTACTTACGTTCACGTATTTACGGATCACATCTAAAATATCTTGTTTTAATTGTGGTAAGTAATCCGGCGTTCCTCGTTGAGAACGCTCGTGCGCGACAATGATCTGCAATCGCTCTTTTGCTAATGACGCACTGTTTTTCTTTTCTGAGCGGAAGTAGTCAAGTAAAGACACGTTAACCTCCAAAAATCCGTTTAAATAAGCCTTTTTTCTCAACGTCTAAGAAGCGAAAATCGACAGTTTCACCTAGTAGGCGATTAATTGCGTCAGAGTAAGCTTGGCCTGCATCAGATTCTGTATCTAATATAACAGGTTGGCCTGAGTTTGAAGCACTTAACACCGCTTGCGATTCAGGGATCACACCTAGCAGTGGAATTGATAGAATATCTTGTACGTCTTCTACCGATAGCATTTCACCTTTTTCAACACGACTAGGATTATAGCGTGTTAATAGTAAGTGTTCTTTAATGTTTTCTAGGCCTTCTTCAGCTCGTTTTGATTTGCTGTGTAGAATACCTAAAATACGATCAGAATCTCGAACTGACGACACTTCTGGGTTTGTTGTCACAATTGCTTCGTCAGCAAAGTACATTGCCATCATAGCGCCAGCTTCAATACCTGCTGGTGAATCACATACTATGTAATCAAAGTCTTCTTTTAATTCGTTTAGTACGCGCTCAACACCTTCACGGGTTAATGCATCTTTATCACGAGTTTGTGAAGCGGGTAGTAAAAATAATTTATCTACACGTTTATCTTTAATTAGCGCCTGGTTAAGTTTTGCCTCACCATTTATTACGTTTACAAAGTCATAAACAACACGGCGTTCACAACCCATAATTAAATCTAAGTTACGTAAACCAATATCAAAGTCGATAATAACTGTTTTATAGCCTTTTAACGCTAAGCCTGTGCCAATTGCAGCACTTGATGTTGTTTTGCCAACACCGCCTTTACCAGAGGTAACGACAATTACTTTTGCCATGAGATTTATCCTTTAACCAAAGCTGAAATTTCTAATGATTCGTCTTTTTGTTGTATTTGCACTGCATTTCCCCAATGTTCACCTTGTAGCGAATCACTGATCCAGTAGTTACCATCTATTGAAACTAGTTCGGCTTCAAGTTTTTGGCAAAAAATGTGTGCTTCTTTAAAACCTTTTGCGCCTGCAATAGCGCGGCCGCGTAATGTGCCATATATATGTACATTACCATCGGCAATAACTTCAGCGCCGTGACTTACTGCACCAAGCACGATTAAATCGCGGTCTTTAGCATAAACTTGCTGGCCAGAGCGAACGGTACCGCTAATAATTTGCGCCGGCAAATGCACTGTTTTTTCTACAATAGACGTATTAGCCTCTTGTTTAACAGGTTCGCTCTTAACGTCTTGTGAATAATTTAAAACAGATAAGCCAGCCGCTTTAGCTTGGGCATGTTGCTCATCAGAGCCATTACACACACCAACTGCATTAAAGCTCATGCGCTCAATCAACGATTTTAAGTGTACAAAATCGAGTGAACTGTTTTTAACTTCAAGTAAATTAACAACAATAGGGGCACCTTCAAAAAACCTAGGTGCTTGGGCTATTTTTATATACAACTGTTCTGCTAGAAGGGCTATATCAGTACTATAAAGATGCAAAACTGATAACGTAAAAAGATTCCCTTTTAACTCAAAAATTTGGTCCGACATACACGCTCAATTGAATTGTCTGATTAAAAATCAATATTAGATAAACGTAGGCTGAATAAGGCCTTTATTGAAATTTCTAATCTAAATTTTCTAACTTATTATTACTCTCATGTTATAGTGTGCAGCATTGTTAAGCAAGAATTTATAGGGTCATAATGCTCACTGCTGTATATAAAAGTAAGAAAAAAGCGGATACCTTCTTATTTGTTGAAAAAAGAGATGATTTTAGTAAAGTTCCGGAACCTTTAATGGTCATGTTTGGTCAACCTCATTACGTTATGATCATAAACTTAGCTAAACGTGAACATTTAGGTGGAGCCGATTTAGAAACTGTAAAAGCAGCATTATCAAACCCTGATAAAGGCTACTACTTACAAATTCCACCGCCAGAGGAAAACTTGCTAAGTCAATTACGAAAAGAAAATGGAGTTGATAGTGATTAAAAAACTGACCGTTTTATTATGTGGAGTTTGCTTAAGCGGCTCTGTAATGGCTAAAACACAAGCTGAGTTTCAAACATATTTAACTGATTTAAAGCAAGAAGCGATATCTAAAGGTTACGAAGCGAAGCTTATTGATGATGCTTTTGCAACAGCAACCTATAAAGAGAAAGTGGTGTCGGCTGATAAAAACCAGCCAGAAGTAAAAGAAACACTTGAAACGTATTTACCAAAACGTGTACCTCAATGGAAAATTGATCGTGCACGTAAGCTCTACGCAGAAAACAAAGAGGTACTTGAACAAGTAGCTAAAGAGTTTGGCGTACAAGCTCGTTTTATAGTGGCACTTTGGGGACTTGAAAGTAATTTTGGTACCATTCAAGGTGGCCATAATGTTATTTCATCTTTAGTGACGCTTGCTTTTGATGGACGCAGAGAAGCGCTTTATAAACGCCAGCTTTGGGCAGCACTGGATATTTTAAAATCGGGTCACATTACCTTAGATAAATTTAAAGGGTCGTGGGCTGGTGCTATGGGGCAAACACAATTTATGCCTACATCGTTCAACGCTTACGCGGTTGATTACAATAACGATGGTCGTAAAGACATTTGGACCACAAAAGAAGATGCTTTTGCTTCAATTGCTAATTATTTAAAGCAAGAAGGGTGGAACGATTCGCTTACTTGGGGACGCCAAGTTCAGTTACCTGAAAACTTTGATAGTAAATATGTTTTAGTACGTGGTACTAAAACACGTAAGCAGTGGTTAGAGTATTGGAATGACTCAGAGCGTTCATTAGCTGATTGGCAAGCACTGGGTGTTCGTAAAGCCGATGGTTCTGATTTACCTAATGTAGACGTACGTGCTGCACTGGTTATGCCTGATGACATAAATGGACGCATGTACTTAGCGTACGATAACTACAAAGTGTTTATGCACTGGAATCGCTCGTATTACTTTGCCACCAGCGTAGGTTATTTGTCAGATAGAATTGGATATCCAAAAATCTAATTATTAAAATATGTATATAAATAAAGCCGCAATTGCGGCTTTATTCTTTCTTAAAAATCTTATCTTTTAGGTCAATAACTTTTCCAATACCAGAGCCTAGCTTCATCAGCTTATTGAGTTGTTCTGGCGTTAAACGTTGTAGCTCTGATGACCATTTTGTTACGGTTTCAAGCAGGTTATGAATTTCACCCATTTGTTTTTGCGCGTATAGTTCGTCGTCGTTACTGGCTTCGTCTAATAAGTTATCGCGCAGCAATGTTAGGGTGGGCTCAATTTCGCGTTTTTTACGTTCTTCAAATACACGATTAGCCATATCCCAAATATCGCCAGCAGGGGCGTAGTACTCTTTTCGATCGCCTGGAATATGCTGTACTTTAATCAATTGCCACGATTGCAGTTCTTTAATACCCATACTTACATTACCGCGAGAAATACTAAGCGCATCTGCAATCTCGTTGGCTGTCATCGGGTTTTTAGTAATAATCAGCAAGCCACACATTTGCCCAATTGTACGATTAAATCCCCAGCGGCTGCCCATCTCACCACAATGCATTACGAAGGCAAAATTCTTTTCGGATAAACTCATTGCTTAATAACTTTCAGTAATTTCAGAAACTAAATGCTAGCACGCTCATTTTGGATAGCAAGTTCTTAGCCACTTTATAGAACAATTTAAACGACTAAAGTATGATTTAGATTAATATTTATACATCTATATTGGGATATGCTGTACACACAACAATACGTAAATAAATCCTTTTTTTATTTTTTCAAATACGATGGAATGACTATGAAAGCTGCAGTTAATAATGAATACAAAGGTAAATTACAAATAACAGACTTACCAATCCCTGAGGTTGGAATAAATGATGTTTTAGTTAAAATAGCGGCCTGTGGTGTTTGCCATACTGATTTACATGCCTGCCATGGTGATTGGCCAGTAAAACCAAAAATGCCATTAGTACCAGGGCATGAAGGTGTTGGTGTTATTGATAAAGTTGGCAGCAACATAAAGCATTTAAAAGTTGGCGACAGAGTGGGTGTTCCTTGGCTTTATAGTGCATGCGGACACTGTGAGTTTTGCTTAGATGGTAAAGAAACACTGTGTTTATCGCAGCATAATACCGGCTATTCTATTGATGGTAGCTATGCAGAGTATTGCTTAGCGCATGGCGATTACGTTGTAAAAATACCTGAGGGACTTGGATTTTCAGAAGCAGCTCCGTTATTTTGCGCAGGTGTTACAACGTATAAAGCATTAAAAGTATCCGGTGCTAAACCGGGGCAATGGGTTGCTATTGTTGGTGTAGGCGGGCTTGGCCATTTAGCGGTACAGTACGCCAAAGCTATGGGCTTTAATGTAATAGCTGTTGATACAGGTAAAGAAAAGCTCGCACTTGCTAAAAAGCTTGGCGCAGATATAACCCTCGACTTTAAAGAAGTTGTTCCTAGCGAAGCTATTTTTGAACAAGTTGGTGGCGCGCATGGCGTTGTGTGTACTGCGGTATCTAAAGCTGGGTTTGAACAAGCTTATAAAAGTGTACGCCGTGGTGGTAAATGTGTATTAGTGGGATTACCTCCAGAGGATATGCCACTGCCTATTTTTGATACCGTACTTAATGGCGTATCAGTAGTGGGATCTATTGTCGGTACACGTAAAGATTTACAAGAATGTTTAGAGTTTGCCGCTCAAGGTAAAGTAAAAGCGATTATTGAAGAAAAACGTTTAGAGGACATTAACGAAATTTTTGATGATATGCTTAAAGGTGAAATTAACGGTCGCATAGTCGTTACTATCTAATCTAAATTAAGCGTTTATAAAACACAAAAAAAGCACGGCTTCTAAATTAGAAAACCGTGCTTTTTAAATACTAAACCAATTAAAGAGTGTAACTAAAACTTAGTTTTGCATTACGCTCTTCGCCTGGCATACCACCTAAAAACATGGCTTTTGAGTAATATTTTTTGTTAAACAAATTATTTAAGTTTAACTGCATATGCCATTTATCAGTTGTATACGATACCGCTGTATCGTAAATCGTGTAACTTGGTACGTAACCATCAGGAATCGAGAATGAACTTGAATTAGTACTTCTGTTATCTACAAACGTAATACCACCACTTATATTTACAGCTTCAGGTAAGTTAAACATATCTGCGTAGTAAGTTACCCACGTGCTCGCTGTTACGTAAGGCACACCTTTTTGGCGTGTGTCGTAACTGCTGCTATTAGGATTACTTTTGTCACGTGCATCTTGATAAATACCGTTTATGTTTACTTTCCACTTATCATTTAGGTAAGCATTTAAATCAAGTTCTATACCTTTGGTTTCTTCTTTACCGTCATAAAAGCTCTCAACTACGTTGTCGGCAGAAACACCTGCTTCATATAATGGATTGCTATACTCTAAATTTGTACGCGAGCTTTCAAATACAACAATTGAGGCAAGTAGCTGATCGTCAAACGCTTTAAATCTAAAACCTAAATCGTTACTTAATGACTCAGAATCTTCTCTGTCGGCTTCGTTACCTGCAACAGAGCCTAAAACACTGTAAGCAGTACGACCTTTTGAATGATTTACAAATACAGATAAATCTTCAGTTGGCTGATACGTTGCACCTAAATTATACGTTAAACCGCTATCTGAAGTATTCGCTTCAGGTGTTGGGTCTGCATTGCTTGAACTATAGCGCTCATCTACACCAAAGTGCTCGTAAGTTTGCTCAATACGGTTATAAGCAACACCTACGCGCGTTGTAAGCTCTTCAGTTATATAACCTACGTGTTGAATGCCTAAGCCCCATGCTTGTACTTTTTTATTGTAGTCACTTGTTTTAAGTGGATCGTAATCTTCAAAGCTGCCAGATGGCCAATTTGGCTCTCTGATATCGTAAATGTATGGCAATGTGCCTTGGTAAAGTAAGTTACCATCACTGTCGTTAATTACTTTATCAGCGTCATAAATAGAGTATTGTTTAAAACGAATATCTCTATCTTCGTAGTTTGCGTTTACAAGTAATTCGTTATCTACGTCGCCTAACATAAAGTCATAACGTAAATCTAAAAAGTACTGCCACGACTTTTCATCTGCTTCTACTTGGCGATATTCTTGTCGGCGTGCTGCATACGGATAAAGAACACCGTCTTCAACTAAAGGCGCTCGAGGGTCGTTGTTTATAATGCCATCACGAGTAGAATACACGTAGTTATAAGCACCTGTTTGGCGCGCAAAGCTTGAAGTGTAATTACGGTACTGTAGTTGCTGGTTTAAAAACAAATCGTCAGTAATGTAATAGTTATGCGTTAATTTAAAACGCAGCTCTTCACCTTCGTTATCATCAGCCATTGGTGAAATAATACCGTTTGTGCCAAAGCTATAAGGTGTTAAACCATCAGATGCAGATAGCGAATTAGCTAGCTGGTCACGCTGTGCGTCACTTAACTGTACGCCACTTCCTGTCGGATCGTTTACTAAATCGGCACCGGTTACTTCACCCGCGCTTAAACCGTTTGCAGTTTCTGCGTTGTAAATACGAATAGGGTGACCAATAGAATCAACTGCTATTTCATCTTTAATGTATGCAGCAGAAAGCATGATGTTTTGTCTGTCGTTTAGTACGTATTTAAGCGAGGTATAAATTTCGTCGCGATCTTCTTTTAAATCACGAAAGCCGTCACTTGACGCTGTTTTAGCCATTACACGATATGCTAAATCATCTGTTATCGCGTTAGTGCTATCAAACGATAACGAGTAGCTATCCCACTGGCCAAGCTCAGCCGATACTTTGTGTTTTTCTTCAAACTCTGGCTTTTTCTCAATTAGGTTAATTACGCCACCTGCACTACCAATGCCATATAAACCGGTTGCAGGGCCTTTTAAAACCTCAACAGATTCAACATTTGTAAGCGAACGAGTTGGATTAAATGTATTGCCTAAACCAGCACCACCATACATACCATCGTAGGTATAGTTTGCGTCTAAGCCACGAATTACTAAGTTATCACCAATACCGTAGTTATTACCTGCTTGTGTTAAACCACTTACGTTTCTAACTAAATCTTGTAGGCTATCTACACCTTGAGATTCAATAAGTTCACGGTCAATAATAACAACCGGTGCAGGTGTTTCCATTAAAGACATGTCTGATTTAGTCGCAAGACCTGAGCTCATCACCACGCGATTTTGTTTTTCGTATACGCTGATACGTTCAATATCAGAGTCAGCTATAGTATTTTCGGCAAATGCCATATTTGCATTTAAACAAGCAAGAGTAATAAGAGAGTACTTAAACGTTTTCATAGAGTGATAACTATTCGCGTTATTGAATTTGCACGAATGATAATGGTTATTGTTTTTAAAGTGAATAAAAAGTTCATTTTTTTTGATTAAATAGAACTGTTTGGATGATTAACAATCAAAAAGAAGTTTTATAAGGTTATCTTGTTCCTTTTATGGGAATTAAGAGGGCTAGTAAGACTAAGTAATCTTAGCCTTACTAAATAAAATTTTAACCCCCAAAGGTCAACTTGTTTAGCATTTACTATTATTTTTTATAAACGACACCGGCTTTCATTACAAAGGGTACTGACTCTAAGGTTTTAATGTTTTTAAGCGGGTTTTCTTTTACAGCAATTATATCAGCAGCAAATCCGGTTTTAATTTGCCCTAACTGATCGTCCATTTTTAATAGCTTTGCACTATTAATAGTAGATGCTTGAATGGCTTGCAGCTCTGTCATACCAAATTCAACCATGCGGCTAAACTGTTTTGCATTATCGCCGTGCGGGTAAATTGCAGCATCAGTGCCAAACACCATTTTCACACCGGCTTTTACAGCACGGCTAAAGCTATCACGTTGCCTTTTAGATACTTGGCGCTCTTTATTTAGGTTTTCTTCGTCTACGCCATTTTGCTCGCCATAAGTTAGCGTGTATTCGGTGTTATAAATATCCATAGAAAGCCAAGTTCCATGCTCTTTTGCAAGAGCTATAGCCTCGTCATCTAAAAAGCTGGCATGCTCTACGCTATCAACGCCTGCTTTAATGGCTGTTTTAATTCCGCTTGTACCGTGTGCATGGGCTGCAACTGGTAAATCGCGCATATGAGCTTCATCAACAATGGCTTTCATTTCTTCAAAAGAATACTGCTGTGCACCTACTTTAGTGCCTTTTGAAAATACGCCACCGGTGGCGCAAAACTTAATAGCGTTTGCCCCGTATTTAATGTTTTCGCGTACTTTTATACGCGCTGCCCATGGGCCGTCTGCCACACCACTTGAGGTATATTTAAGTTCAGGCGGTAGGCGGTTGTTGTCACAGTGCCCGCCAGTAATTCCGAGTGATGAACCCGCAGCCCAAATACGAGGACCAACAATATCACCTGCGTTAATTCCATCACGCACCGCTATAACGCTGTAACCTTCAGCGCCAACATTACGTACTGTAGTAAATCCGGCTTCTAAGGTTTTTTTAGCAAAATAAGCCGCTTTAATTGCCATACGCGGAACAGATTGTCCTAAACGCTCACTACGAGAAACAGTTGGGTCACTTGTTAAATGCACATGCATATCCATTAAACCAGGCATAAGTGTTAGCTCCGGCAACGCGATATGCTCATCATTTTTAGAAAGCCTAGGTTTTTTGTTTTGTTCAATGTTAGTAATTACGCCATCATCAATAGTAATCAAGGGCGATTTAATGAGCGTGCCATTTTCAACATTAACCATGGCTTTAGCCGATAGGTATGTAACGGCATGGGCATTAAAAGTAGTTAAACAAAGTAAGGCTATAGAGGTGCTGAGTAGTTGTTTTTTCATTTTATTTTTCTTTTAAATCATATTTGAATTAATAGAAATGTAACAAGCTCAGATAAAAGTGCAAATTTAATACGATGAACGCAATCTATCGTAATTACTTTATTAAGTAAGGCTTAATGCGCATAATCAAAAAACGATATTAAAAAGGATTATCATGAAATCAATTAAATTAGCATTAGTTGCCAGTGGCGTTATGTTTGCTTTAAGTGGCTGTATGAATACTGGGCTTAATACAAGCACTAACACCAGTGCGCAGCTAAACACAGTTAACGCATCGGCAGGTATTGTTTCAGAGCTTTCGGCAGAGCAACAGCTTGATGTACTTGTTGCACAGTATTACGATGAATCGCTTACATATAGCCCTATAAGCGCAACGTATAGTGGCCGTAACGAGTTTAACGATCAATTTACGCCAGCTATCTCAAAAGAAAATAGAGCAAAAAAAGCGGCTTTTTATAAAAAATTTCAACAGCGATTAAACTTTATAGATAAAGCACAGTTAACAGGGCAGTCGCTTTTAAGTTTTGAAATATTAGAGCGCGACCTTGCACTAAAATTAGAGGGCATGCAGTTTCCTGATTATTTATTACCAATTAACCAAATGGCGGGTGCGCATAACACGTTTGCAGGTTTTGGCTCAGGTCAAAGCGCTCAGCCGTTTAATTCAGTTGAAGATTACACTGCTTTTATGTCGCGCAGCGAAGGTTTTGTAAAGTGGCTTACTAGTGTAGAGCGCTCAATGGCTCAAGGTATTAAACTAGGTATTACCTTGCCAAAGCCTTTGGCTGAAAAACTGCAACCACAATTTGCGGCTCATGTAGTTAAAAATGCTGAAGACTCACTATTTTGGGGACCAATTAAAAAATTACCAGAATCGTTTAGCGCACAGCAAAAGCAAAAAATTACAGCGCAGTATCGCGAACTGATTATGCAGCACTTAGTACCAGCTTATAAAAGCATGAGTGACTTTTTAGCTAATCAGTATATTCCTAATAGCCGAGAAAGCGTTGGTTATAGTGACTTACCAAACGGTAAAGCGTGGTACGAATACCAAATTAAGAAAAACACGACGCTTAGCTTATCTGCAGACGAAATTCATGAGATAGGTTTAAGTGAAGTGTCGCGCATTTTAAGTGAAATGAAAAAAGTAAAAGAAACAGTAGGCTTTAAAGGCGAGTTATCTGAATTTTTTGACCACTTACGTAATTCAGATGAGTTTTACTATAATACGCCACAGGAGCTAATTGCAGCATATGAAAACGTTAAGAAAAAAATAGATGCACGTTTGCCTCTGCTTTTTAACATAGCACCAAAAGCACCTTACGTTGTAAAAGCGGTTGAAGCTTACAGAGCGCAGTCGGCTGCAGGTGCGTCGTATGCATCTCCTGCACCTGATGGCTCTCGCCCAGGCATTTTTTATATCAATACGTATAACTTAAAAGCACAGCCGAAATTTTTACTCGAAACCTTATCGATTCACGAAGCTGCGCCAGGACATCACTTTCAAATAGCTCTGCAACAAGAAATAGACGGCTTACCTGACTTTCGCAAATTTGGTGGTTACACCGTATTTGCAGAAGGTTGGGCACTTTACGCAGAAAGCTTAGGCAAAGAGCTAGGCTTATTTACCGACCCATACATGTGGTACGGGCGTTTATCAGACGAGCAATTACGTGCAATGCGTTTAGTGCTTGATACTGGTTTTCATGCAAAAGGGTGGACGCGTCAGCAGGGTATTGATTACATGCTTGCTAACTCATCTATGGCTAAAAGTGACGTAATAGCTGAAGTTGAGCGTTATATTGCATGGCCGGGGCAGGCGCTTTCTTACAAGTTAGGGCAGTTTAAAATCCAAGAACTACGTGATTATTCTAAAAAAGAACTCGGCGATAAATTTGATATTAAAGCGTTCCACACGCAAATATTAATTGATGGTGCATTACCAATGCCAATTTTAGAGGAAAAAATTAAGCGTTGGGTTAAATCTCAAAGCTAATTTTTAGCGCAAAGCCAGTACTTTGAAAGGGTATTGGCTTTGCGCCATTTGCAGCAATACGGTAGAATGCGCGCTCTTTAGGGGGCACGAGTAAACTATGTTTGATCAACAATTAGCAAATACACAATTTTGGCTTAAAAAAAGCTTAAGCGACATGAGTCAAAACGAATGGGAAGCCATTTGTGATGGATGCGGAAAATGTTGTTTAAATACGTTTATTGATAGCGAAGATGAAGACGAATTTACCGCCACCGATCAGTTACGTGAAGGTGAGCAGTTAATATTTACTAATATTGTGTGTCAGTATCTTGATAACAACACCTGTGGTTGTAGCGAGTACGAAAACCGCCAAACGCTTGTTCCTTCTTGTGTAAAACTCACAAAAAAAAACCTCAAAGACATCTTTTTTATGCCGCAAAGTTGCAGTTACCGCCGTTTACACGAAGGGCGTGGCTTGGCTTCTTGGCATCCGTTATTAAATAATGGCGATAAAACAAAAATGCACGAGTTAGGGATTTCTGTAAAAGATAAAACAGTAAAAGATTGTGATGTGAAACTAGACGACTTTGATTTATACATTGCAGAGTGGCCAACAAAGGACGCTGATTAATGAGCAAACAACAAGCGGTAATTGGTTTAATTAATCCTAAAAGCCCGACTAATGTTGGTAGTGTATTGCGTGCTGCAGGGTGTTACGACGCTAAACAGGTTTTTTTTACTGGTAATCGTTATTTAAACGCCAAGAAATTTCATACCGACACAAAAAATGTACTTGAGCGTATCCCGCTTATCGAAACTGATAGTTTAGAAGTAGTAAAGCCAGAGGGTGCAACCGTTGTTGTTATTGAACTTATTGAAGGTGCAACGCCTTTACCTGAGTTTAAACACCCTGAAAATGCATTTTATATATTTGGTCCTGAAGACGGCTCAATCCCAAAAGATGTTTTAAAGTGGTGCGATGAGGTTGTTTATATTCCCACTATTGGCTGCATGAACTTAGCGGCTACTTGTAATGTGGTTTTGTACGACCGATTAGCTAAATTAGGCGGCGTTGAGAGCAGCGATACAACAATTATAAGCTCGCGCGATACAAATAATAAAATGAAATGGGAAAAAGCATCTGATTAAGGTTTATCAGTGCAAAAAGTTTAGTTGTAACTAAACTTAAAAACATGATTAATCATAAATAGATTTTTACATGCGCTGGTTTTATTTTATATTATTACTGACAAGTAGTAATTGTTTTGCAGAAACGTCAGTTGAGTATTATCAAAATGGTATTCAACATGTTTTAAATGGGCATTATCACAAATCAGGAGTGCCCTATGCAGCGAAAACTCCCAAGCAAATACTTCATCTAGCTACTCTCGACTGGCCTCCTTATATTGGTAGTAATTTATGTAATAAAGGATGGGTTTATCAGTTTTCTATTGCCTTATTAAATAGTAAGGGCTACAGCGTATATATTGAATTTTTGCCTTGGGCAAGAGCTGTACGAAATGTAGAACTAGGCAAAGCTGATATATTAATGCCTGAATACTTTATAGAAGATACAGCCCCCTCTGATTATGTTAATGGTAAAACACGTCGAGAATTACTTGGTTTATCTAATTCGTTTAAAGGTGGAGAAATTGCATTTTTAAAAAGGAAAGGCGATACAGACCGTTTCACTGGAAACTTAAAATCGCTTAAAGGGCAAAAAATTGGGGTTGTTCGTGGGTATCAAAACACACCTGAGTTTGATGCCATGATGGATAATAATGAGTTTGAAATTATTACCTCTGTTGATGATTTACAGCTTGTTCAGCTACTGGTTGCTAAGCGTGTTGATTTGATTATAGGCGATCCCGACGTTTTAAAGTTCTCAGTTTCTTACTCCTCTTTGAGTAAATCTGAAAAAAACACCTTGCTTTCATCCATTGAAAATGAAAACACCCCTTTGCAATACAACCCTTTATATTTTGCTATTAGTAAGCTGACACCTAACTGGCTTTTAGTATTAGAGGATATAAACGAAGGGCTTTATCAGTTTCATAATAGTGGCGAGATAGACCGTATTATCAATACGACAAATACTCAATGCAAACCATATAATTGGAACGTTCCTTTGTTGCGCTGACTAATTTATATATAAACATGTAGAATCGTTTTCAACTTGTTAATGGAGTGAAAACGACGTGAGTGAAATAAATACAAATCAATCATTCGCGGTCAACGAACAGCCAAATAAAAATTATCTGTTTCCACTGACTGCAATGACGACCCTATTTTTTTTATGGGGTTTTATTACTGTTTTAAACGATGTACTAATACCACGATTAAAAGGCGTATTTGATTTAAGCTTTTTTGAAGCGATGCTAGTACAGTTTTGCTTTTTTGGTGCTTATTTTATTGTTTCTATCCCTGCGGGGATTTTAGTTAAGCAGTTTGGTTACAAAAAAGGGATTTTAACTGGTTTAATTGTGGCTTCAATTGGCTGTATGTTGTTTTATCCTGCTGTTGTAGTACATGAATATTGGCTATTTTTAGGCGCTTTATTTGTTCTTGCATCAGGTGTAACGGTACTTCAGGTTTCTGCAAACCCTTATGTTGCAGCTCTTGGGCCTGAAAAAACAGCTTCGTCTCGGTTAAATTTAGCACAAGCTCTTAATGCACTCGGCACTACAGTTGGACCATACGTTGGTGGTTTATTATTTTTTGGAACCGCAGGTAGTTTAGCTGCCTCTGCAGCAACTGCTGAATCGGTAAAAGTGCCTTACTTAATGCTTGCCGGCGCCTTATTGCTTATCGCTATTATATTTGCCTTTATAAAGCTTCCAGAAATCGAAGCCCATAAAGAAGAAAACAATACCGCAATAGAGTCTCGTTCATTAACTCAAGCACCTCACTTAACTATGGGTGTACTTGCTATATTTTGTTATGTAGGCGGGGAGGTAGCCATTGGTAGCTTTTTAGTTAATTACTTTGGTGAGGCACACATAGCAGGACTTGAAGAGCACACTGCAGCAGCGCTTATTAGTTATTACTGGGGCGGGGCAATGGTAGGGCGTTTTATTGGTTCTGTATTATTACAAAAAATAGCACCTTCAAAAGCCATCGCGTTTAATGCCTTTAGTATTATTGCACTCTTAATGATCACTATTTTTACTCAAGGTGACGTCGCTTTATATTCAGTATTGGCAATTGGTTTATTTAACTCAATTATGTTCCCGACTATATTTTCAGTTGCTATTGAGCGACTAGGATCGTTGACCAGTAAAGGCTCTGGTTGGTTATGCTTAGCTATTGTAGGTGGTGCACTTGTGCCATTACTCCAAGGTTTTATAGCTGACACAGTAAATATACAACAAAGCTTTTTTGTACCAATGGTGTGTTACGTATTTATAGCATGGTACGGTTTAAACGTTGTACGATTAGCAAATAAGTGGCAATAACCGCTTAATATTAAGTGACTGAATACGTATTCAGTCACTTATAAAACTATATTTTACAGGAACGTTCCAAAAATAATTGATACTAGTCATAATCTATTTCACTATTAGTCAGTTACCCACAAAAACCTTTTGTTTTACAATCCTTTATTCTTATTTTTCATCAATAACCTACTATAAGTCTCTTTTACTAGGACATTTAGCTAAATTTTTGCTAAAACTGTATGGATAATAACGAAAAAATAATAAAAGGGCTTATATGCTTAACTCGTTAAAATTTACTTCCAAAGTGACTATTGCAGCCTCTTTAATTTTAGTTTTGGTACTAGGGTTATTTACTTTTAATAACTATATTGCGATGCGCAAGCAAACCGAGCAGCAGTTAAGCCTAGTATTACAACAAAATTCTGAATCTGTGTCGCAAAATATAGCGAGTTGGTTAAATGCAAAGCTGGCAATTGTTATATCAATTGCTAAAACGCATAAAGCTAATGATTCTAAAGCCCTCACCCTTTCACAATTAAATACTGCAGAGCTTGCTGGAAGCTTTAAAAATACTTACATAGGAAAATCTAGCGGCACGTTTATATTAAACGATCAATCAGTCGTTTTACCTGCTGACTTTGATGCGACTTCTCGTCCTTGGTACAAATTAGTCGAAAACAAATCAAATACCGCTTTTACAACTCCCTATATTGATGTAACAACTAACGAGCTTACAATTTCAGCGGTAGTACCCATGCTACAAAATGGCCAGTTTAGCGGCGTTGCAGGTGCCGATATTGATATGCAAACTGTGACTAAAATTATTAACGATATTGATTTTTTAGGTCTTGGTTATGGTTTTTTACTCGATAACAAAGGCCAAGTGTTAAGCCATCCTAATGCTAAGTTAAATTTAAAAAATACATCAGATATTTTTGGTACTAATACGCCCTTGCAAAGTGAGTTTACCCAATACGAGATAAACGGAGAGTCTAAGCTTATCTCGTTTACAAAAATTAGCGGTATTGAAAACGTAGATTGGTACCTAGGTGTTGTTATAGATAAAAATAAAGCATATGCCAGTGTATCGACTTTTGGTCAAACTGCGGCTGTTTTTATGGTGATAGGGATCATTGCTATCATTATTATGATGCAGCTTTTACTACGCTATTTAATGCAGCCTATGAACCGTTTAAATGATGCCATTAAAGATATAGCACAAGGCGAAGGCGATTTAACAAGGCGCTTAACCGTTGAAAATGATGATGAATTTGGCGACTTAAGCCATTCATTTAATATTTTCATCGAAAAAATTCAGCATTCAATAGAACAAGTTAAAGAGTCCACAGAGCAATTAGATACAGCTATTGAGAGCTTGGTATCACAAACACATTCATCATTGTCTATGTATGATGACCAAAGCAAGCGTACCGATAGCGTGGCAGCGGCTATTAATCAGTTTTCAGCTACATCTATGGATATTTCAAATAATGCAGAGAGTGCATCGCAGCTTGCTAAAAATGCAGATGAGCACTCAACACAAAATCAAGAAGCATTAAGCCACAGCGTTGCAACCATCCATCAGCTTTCGGCTAATATGGAGAAAGCTCAGCAAACTATAAACAGTTTAAATACGCACACAGCCAGTATTGGGCAAGTGCTTGAAGTTATTAAAGGTGTAAGCGAGCAAACTAATCTATTGGCATTAAATGCAGCAATAGAAGCCGCTAGAGCAGGAGAGGCAGGACGCGGTTTTGCTGTTGTAGCAGATGAAGTACGCCAATTAGCACACCGCACTCAACAATCAACGCAAGAAATTGAAGACACGGTGAGCCAGTTACAAAAAGGCTCAAACCTTGCTGTAGAGCTTATGAAAACAAGCCTTCAAGACAGTGAAAAAAGCGTACAACAAGCAGATGCCGTCGGCAATTTAATGAGTCATGTTATACAAGCTATTAAGCAAATTAACGATGCAAATCATTCTGTGGCCAGTGCAACCGATGAGCAAAACCAAGTTGTTAAGTTATTAGATACCGATATTCAAACAATTAGCGCGCTTTCTATACAAGGCAAGGCTAACTTAAATGACACGCTTAACGAATGTACCAAATTAAAACAGCAGTTTAGTGCCTTAGAAAATATGGTTCAAAAGTTTAAAGTATAAAATTAATGACTAAAAAAAATGTAAATAAACCAAACTGGCTCAGTCTAATAAATATCGACAGTGTTTATAGCTCAGACAAACAGCGCAAAGCGTTTTCTTTATTTACCATGATTGGGATATCAATTGTGGTGATTGCAGTATTAGTGTTTTTGAATTATAAGCTTTACTCACCGATACTCACTGTTTCATTAATTATCGTTAACATTACAAATATAAGCTGTTCTATCTACTTTATAAGAACGGGTAATCTTCAAGTAGTGGCATTAATAAGTATGAGCATTGTGTGCATTATGTTTGTTGCACTTGTTTATACCGGTGGTAAAGATAACACCGCGCTATATTGGCTTATGTTTTATCCTGTAGTGACGTTTGCATCTTTAGGGGTCAGATTAGGTGCTTGGTTAGGTTTTACTTTACTGTTTTCTTGTATTGTTATTTTATACGGCCCTGACTTTGGTCAAGTTACTTATGGCAATGTAGAAAAAACACGATTTATAGCGTCCTTTTCTATGGTGTTTTTATTCTCATTTATTGGTGAGTATTTTAGGCATAAAAGCCATATGGCAATTGCCGATATTACGCTAGAGCAAAAACAACATGCGTACACAGATCCCCTTACTGGCATGGCAAACAGACGTTTTATTACCTCTCATTTTTTAAAGCTTGCACAAACACGCCCAGATCAGTACTTACCTTTTTCAATTTTGTTAATAGATTTAGATAACTTCAAATCTTTAAACGATACGCATGGTCACGATTTTGGTGATACGGTATTGATTGAATTTACCAAGCTTTTGGAATCTCAGTTTTTGGCAACGTCCCTAAAGGCGCGTTATGGTGGCGAAGAATTTGTTGTTATCTTGCCACAAATGCTCATCGCTCAAGCAACAGTATTAGCTAATAAATTTCGTGAAGCTGTTGCAGGGCATGTTATGTTGACTGATGATAAACAACGCATTTCAATCACTTGTAGTATTGGTATTTCCCAAGTAAATAAAGTAACTGATTATGATGATTCGTTAAAACAAGCTGATGAAGCTCTTTATAGTGCAAAGGCTGCTGGTCGTAATAGTGTCGTTTCAAGCCCAATTTCTAGCTGAAGGATTAATATGTCTCAAAGTAAATTAATTTATGTTCATGACCCAATGTGTAGCTGGTGTTGGGGTTACTCACCAACATGGCTTAAGCTAAAATCAGAGCTTGCTGGTAAAGTAGCAATTGAATATAAAGTGGGTGGATTAGCACCTGATAGCCAAGACCCAATGCCGCAAAATATGAAAGAGATGCTTGAGGGTACTTGGCATAAAATTTCAGCGCAGTTAGGTACGCAATTTAATTATGACTTTTGGCGTAATTGCCAGCCAAGGCGTTCAACGTATCCGGCCTGTAGAGCTGCACTTATAGCACGTAAAGCGGATAAAGAAGCCGACATGGTTGCTGCTATTCAACATGCTTATTACCTAAACGCGCAGAACCCGTCAGATGAAAGTACATTAATTAGTTTGGCTGAAAAGATTGGCTTAGATAAAAATGAGTTTACCGCGCAGCTAACGTCAAGCGAGCTTAATGAGGAACTCAAAGCAGAGTTATCATTTGTTCGTACATTACCTATTCAAGGTTTTCCCTCACTCTTGCTAATAAAAGATAATAAAGCATACCCAATTGAAATAAATTACACCGATTGGCACTATTCCCTTAATCAAATTAATTCAATTTTAAAATAACCCAGCCTGTTTATAGGGCATTTGGTTAACAAATGCTCTTATCATCTTAAAAATCCCCTCGTAAGTCTTAATTATTACCACTGTCATAAAAGCGACTTTTTTGCGCAACATCCTTGTCATGTTTCATCTATAAACTCCTGCTCATTGAAATTCTAAAGTCATAAATTATTTATAGAACTTAATTTATTGCTTTAAAAAACAAACTAGCAAATCCGCTAACTAACGAGTAAAGGTGTATGCGATGAAAGGCGTTAAACCATTAATCTTAGCTGGTATTGTGGCCGCAAGTGCAGCAGTACACGCAAATGATTTAGATAAGGTTATTGATAAAAGCAGTGAAATTAATAAATCAGCTGCGCAATCACAAACAAAAATAGACAAGATTGCAGATTCAATGCAAGGACGTTTACAGCAATTTAAAACCCTCAATAAAGAAATTGATGGTTTAGCTGTTTACAACGCTCAGCTAACTAAACAGTTAAATAATCAAGTAGAAGAGATGGAATCTTTAAACCTGTCTATGGATCAGGTTTCTATTATTGAACGTCAAATTACGCCGCTAATGCTTAGAATGATTGAAGGCCTTGAGCAGTTTGTATCTTTAGATATTCCATTTTTAGCTGATGAGCGCACTAAGCGCGTTACGTCTTTAAATGAAATGATGAATCGTGCAGATATCAACTCAAGCGAAAAATTTCGCCGTGTGCTTGAAGCCTACCAAGTTGAAGTTGACTACGGACGTACTATCGAAGCTTATACCGCACTTTTAAATGTGGATGATAAAGAGCGTGAAGTCGACTTTTTACGCATTGGCCGTTTAGAGCTTATTTATTTAACACGTGATGGTAAAAAAGCCGGTAGTTGGAATGCAGATACAAAATCATTCGAAGCATTACCAGATTCTACAATAAGCCAAATAAATAAAGGCTTACGTATTGCGCGTAAGCAACTAGCCCCAGATATGTTAACTCTGCCAGTACATGCAGCAGAATAAGAGGTTGAAAATGAAATTGTTTACTCAAATGACAAAAATAGCTCTTTTTGCTGCAAGCCTAAGCATTACTGGCGCAAGTGTAGCGGCAGAGCCAATGAACCTAGATTCATTACTTAAAACGCTCGAAAATGGTAAATCAGCACAAAGCGAGCAAAACAAGCAACGTGAACAAGAGTTTGCTGCTCGTCAAAACGAACAAGTACAAATGCTTAAAAATACCCAAGCTAAGCGTAATCAAATGCTGGTGGAATCTGAGCGTTTAGAAACACAGTTTGAAGAAAACGAAGTAAAACTAGCTAACCTAACAGACACGCTTTCTAAACGTATGGGCTCGCTAAAAGAGTTATTTGGTGTGTTACAGCAAGTAGCGGGTGATTCTAGTAATAAATTTGCGACATCGATTGTGTCGGCTCAAATAGACGGCCGCAGTACGTTTATGGATGAACTTGCTCAAAAAATGGGTTCAACGTCAAAACTTGCTTCAATAGAAGATATTGAAAAAGTATGGTTTGAACTACAACGTGAAATGACCGAGCAAGGCAAGGTAAGCCGCTTTAACGCAAGCGTTATTGTTGAAGGTGGCACTAAAGCACAGCAAGAAGTGGTTCGAGTGGGTGCATTCAACCTTATATCAAACGGCAAATACTTAGAATTTAATCCATCGACTAATTCTTTGAGTGAGTTAACACGCCAACCTGTATCGCGCTTTACAGCAACAGCAGAAGAGCTACAAAACACTAAAAGCGGTGTAGTGCAATTTGCACTTGACCCAACAGGCGGCTCTATTCTTGGTTTATTAGTACAAGCACCAGATACGCAAGAGCGTGTTCATCAAGGTGGGACTGTTGGTTATGTGATTTTAGGCGTGGGTGTTATTGCACTTCTTATATCACTTGAGCGTTTTTTCTCATTATTGATTATGGGCGGTAAAATTCGTCGTCAACTTAAAGATAGTGTTGCACGTGATGACAATCCGCTTGGACGTGTGATGAAAGTAAAAGATCAATTCCCAAGTGTTTCACACGACACACTTGAGCTTAAACTAAGTGAAGCTATTTTACGTGAAATGCCAAAAGTGACACGTAACCTAACACTTATCAAAATCATATCGGTTGTTGCGCCGCTACTTGGTTTATTAGGTACGGTAACCGGGATGATCAATACATTCCAAGCAATCACCTTGTTTGGTACTGGGGATCCTAAGCTTATGGCGGGTGGTATTTCTCAAGCACTAGTAACAACGGTATTGGGCTTAGTTGTGGCAATTCCGACGGTATTTTTATACACCTTACTTAATACGCGCGCTAAAAATATCTTGCTTACTATTCAAGAGCAGAGCGCCGGTATTATCGCAGAGCGTAGCGAGAAGGGAGCATAAACCATGGTGCTATTGATTGATTCAATCAATGCTATCCGTGATTTTCTCGACACTGGTGGCCAGGTTCTCTTGGTCATCGGGGTGTTAATCTTCGCGATGTGGTTATTGATACTCGAGCGATTTATTTATTTTTTCAACGGTTTTCGAAGCTATAAACAGGGTGTGAAAACCGATTGGATTAACCGCGCAGAACGTAATAGTTGGAACGCAGAGCAAATACGCGAGGCAATAATATCGCGAGCTGGTATGCGCTTAAATACAAACCTTTCTTTGATTAACGTAATGGTTGCCTTGTGCCCGTTACTTGGTTTGTTAGGCACCGTAACAGGAATGATAGAAGTATTTGATGTTATGGCAATAACAGGTACAGGCAGTGCGCGCTCAATGGCTTCAGGTGTATCTAAAGCGACTATTCCGACAATGGCAGGCATGGTTGGTGCGTTATCTGGAGTATTTGCCTCAACGTATTTACAACGAAAAGCTAAGCGCGAAGTAGAACTACTACAAGACACTATGGTTTTAGACCATTAAGCAAAATTTTGATAAGCGGCTATTAATAAAGCCGCTCATCCTAGGAGAATAAAAATGAGAGCCCCGTTAGGAAACCTACTTCAAGAAGACGAAGCTGAAGAAATAAACATGACTCCAATGCTAGACGTTGTATTTATCATGCTTATTTTCTTTATTGTAACTGCCTCTTTTGTTAAAGAAGCCGGTATTGATGTAAACCGCCCAGAAGCCGCAACAGCGGTTAAAAAAGAGCGCGCTAATATCCTTGTAGCGATTTCTGATACAGGCGAAATTTGGATTAATAAACGCCAAATTGATGTACGCGCAGTACAAGCAAATATTGAGCGATTAAAAGCCGAGAATCCACAAGGTAGCGTTGTTATTCAAGCGGATAAAAAAGCGACTACCGAAATGTTAATTAAGGTAATGGATGCCTCGCGCGCGGCGGGTGCATTTGATGTATCAATTGCCGCACAAGATGCGTCGTAAGGGCTAGTTATGTTGCGATATTTAGTTGCATTAGTGATAGCCGGTGTAGTGACCTTTATGCTGTTTTTAGGTATGCAGGCGCTTATTACTGGTGGTGAAGGCGCTATGACAGACCCGGTAAAGGGTAACGTACTTGATTTTGTTCGCTTGAAAAAAGAAGAAACCGTACAAAAAAAAGAGCGTAAACCTCAAAAACCACCAACACCAAAAGAGCCGCCACCGCCTATGGAGTCGCCGCAAATGCAAAGTAGCGATGCAACAGCAAATGCTAATAACTTTGATTTTGCTGCCAATGTAGATGCAGATGTAAATTTAGCCGGAGGGTTAGCACTAGAGACAAGTGACGGTGAATATTTACCGATAGTAAAAGTGGCCCCTGTTTATCCGCGTCGTGCGTTATCTCGTGGCATAGAAGGCTACGTTATTGTTGAATTCATAGTAACTAAACAAGGCACTGTACGCGACCCGCAAGTGATTAAAGCAGAGCCTGAGTCACTCTTTGACAGAGCGGCCATGGATGCAGCCCTTAAATTTAAATATAAACCACGTGTAGTAAGCGGTGAAGCCGTTGAAGTAGCGGGTGTTCAGAACAAAATATCTTTCCAAATTAGCGGTTAATTTAGTAATTAACCACGAGTAAACGGACAGAAATGCGAGGCGATTATGAAACCATTTATTAAATCAGTTATGAAATTAAACCCAACAACTAAAATTTTAAAAGTTACACTATTTTGTACTGCTGCAGTAAGTACAAGCATTGTAACTCCAAGTGCTCTAAATATGTTACCTGGCGTTAATTTGGCAAGTGTATATGCAGAGCCAGAACAAAAAACTAAACGTGTGCCAGCGCTTCGCGAAAAGGTTTACAGCCAGCTTGCTCGTGCACAAAAACTGGCTGACGATGGCGATGTTAAAGCAGGCCTTGAAGCGCTTGATTCTATACAAGAGCGAGCTTCAAGCATGAACTCATATGAAGTTGCGATGATGCATAACTTTTATGGCTTTATTTATTACAACGAAAACGATTTACCAAAAGCGATAGCTTCGTTTGAAAAGGTGGTCGCAGAGGAAGCCATTCCGGAGTCGCTACGTTTAAGTACTACTTTTAGTTTGGCGCAACTGGCTATGGCTAATAGTGATTACACTAAAGTTATCGCATTTTTAGATGACTGGGACACTATTAACACTAAGCCTAAAACAGAAGCTTATTACTTGTTAAGAGCCCAAACTTATTATCAGTTAAAAGATTATGAGAAAGGGCTTGAGTATATATCTCAGGTTATTGCACTGAGCGATAATGAAGGCAAAGCGCCTAAAGAGAATTGGTTAGTGCTACAACGTGCCATGTACTACTCACTTAATAAAACAGCTAAAGTAGTTGCTGTACTTGAGCGCTTAGTAAAACTTTATAACAAACCAGAGTATTGGGTGCAGTTATCGGGTATGTATGGCGAAACAGGACAAGAAAAGCAACAACTTGCCGTAATAGAAGCCGCTTATCAGCAAGGATTTTTAACCTCTAAATCTGATTTACGCCAATTAGCACAAGTGTATTTATATAACGGCTTAGCGTTTAAAGCTGCAGACGTTATGAGCGATGCGATTGAAAAAGGGATTGCAGAGCAAAATGCTAAAAATTATGCCTTTGTAGCAGAGGCGATGATCCAAGCAAAAGAAGACGAAAAATCAATAAAATACTTTGTAAAAGCTGCCGATTTATCACCCAGTGGTAAGTATGACCAACGCCTAGCTGAAGTGTATGTTAACACCGAGCAATACGAGGAAGCGGCCGATGCAGCGCGTAAAGCACTTAATAAAGGTTCACTTGATTTTGAATCAAATGCATTTGTTGCCTTAGGTATGGCTCAGTACAACTTACAAAATTTTGATGCCTCTATTTTAGCGTTTGAACAAGCCGAAAAACATAAAAAATCCCAGCGTTTAGCGCAGCAATGGATTAAATATGTAAAGCGCGAGAAAGTGCATGCAGAAACACTTAGAACAGCCTTACTGTAAATTTCAATAATTCCTGCAAACGTATAAGTAGGAATTATAAAACCATTTCATAATCGCAATACTAAACCGCCTCATGGCGGTTTTTTTGTTGCTATAAAAAGTAACCAATTGATTTTATGAAAGTTAACATTGTCATCTTACGGTTATCAAACTGTAACTACTTTGTCATATCACTACAGTATCTTACCTGCATTCGATAACTCAAGTCACCTTAATGCATGAGTATCGTGCTTTAAAGTGACTTAAGTTTTTACTTAATACGCTAACAAAATAATTAAATACTTTAACGGAGTGAACAATGAAATTATCTGATTTATTCAAGGTCAGCCTAGTAGCAACTGCAATGACTCTAGCTGGCTGTGGCGGCGATATCGAAATTACACCCACTGTAAACGATAACAGCTCTACAACAGATAACAGTGTTAATAATTCAAATAATACAGCGGGTTCAACGGCTGATGAAGACGCTGAATGTGCAAGCTATGAATCAGATGCAGGTACGGTAACGGGTGTCGTTAGCGGAATTGACTGTTTATATAATGACTCATTTGCTAGCAAAACAATTTCTATTACAAATAACATTACGTTTAAAGAATTGCCAGGCGGCGGTGTTCACGTTTTTGATGACGCCCTGCAAATTGGCGAAGACGGCAGCACGGTTGATGGTTTTGAAATTCCAGCGAATGGTCCAACGATGACCGTTGAGCCTGGTGCGGTGTTAGCTTTTGGTTCAGGTGAAGCTATTTTACGCGTTGCACGCGGTGCAAAAATTCAAGCTGTAGGTACGCAAGACAAGCCTGTTGTATTTACATCAGCGAATGCGTTTGACCGCTTTGATACCGCTGGCGAAGGTGCACGTTACGCTGACTGGGGCGGTATTATTATTAATGGTAACGGCATTACTGACCAATGTACCGATGCAGAACGCGGTGGCGCTACATGTAACGTCGCTTCAGAAGGTATTACAAGTTACTTTGGTGGTAACAATAATGCAGATTCTAGTGGCAATATTAAATGGGCTAAAATTTGGTATGCGGGTTCGGGTCCACGTGTTGGTGGTGAAGGCGACGATTTAAATTCTTTAACACTTAATGCTGTAGGTTCTGGTTCTGAGTTTGATTATTTACATATTCACCAAGGTTTTGATGATGGTATCGAAATTTTTGGTGGTGCTACAACGCTTAAACATGTTGCAGTAACAGATACGCAAGATGATTCATTTGACTTTGATGCAGGTTGGCAGGGTAAAGCTCAATACTTATTTATCCAGCACGGTACTGTAACGTTAAATGACGGCACAGTTGTAAACATGGGTAACAATGGCTTTGAATCTGATGGCGTTAAAGGTGCATCTTCTGAGCAAGTATCTCCCTCTAACCCGACTGTTGCAAACGTTACTGTAATTACGACTGATGGCAACTCTGTGCGCGATGATGACCCTTCACAAGCATACAAGTTTGATGATCAGTTCAATTCAAGTATTTACAACGCCGTTATTATTAAGAAAAACGCGACAAATACACAGTGTATTCAATTCTCTGGTGACGGCGAAAAGCAAGCTGACAAAATTTCATTTACAAGTTCTGTCATGGCGTGCTCTGCAAACTTTACTGATACAGATACCTTTGCAAGTGGACCATTAGAAGGTCAAACCAAAACAGCATGGTTTGAAAATGGCGGTGCTAATCAAATTCTAACGGATGACGTGGTGCTTCTTGCTGATAATGGTTTTGCAACTAACACAGCAGCTAGCGAAGTAACGGTTACGGCCACTGATTTAAGTGCAACAGATTCATTCTTTGAAAACGTTAACTATATTGGTGCAGTATCGGATCAGGATACAGATTCTAGCTGGTATAAATGGGTTCAAACGGCTGTTACAGCAGCTAATGCTGACTAACTAAGTACTGCATTTATAACCTCTAATTAAAGGCGCCTTGTGGCTTGTATATTAAGCGTAAGGCGCCTCTTTTGTATAACCTGATTAGGATTATCTCATGTCTAAAAAACATAGACTCAATCAAATTACTTGGGCAATTGGCTTAGGCTTAGCTGCACAGTCTACAAGTCTTATGGCCGCCCAATCGGATGAACAGTTTACTAATTCACAAGAAATAGAAGAAGTTGTTGCTGTAGGTACGCGCTTACAAGGCAGCGCAGCCGCTGTTGTTGAAGAGCGTAAAAACCAAGCGTTTGTTGCCGATATTTTAGGTTCTGAACAATTAGCACGTACAGGCGATAGCGATGCTGCATCTGCACTTAGGCGAGTAACAGGCTTGACGTTAGTAGATGGTAAGTTTATTTACGTACGTGGCTTAGGTGAGCGTTATTCAAGTGCTCGATTAAATGGTGCTTATATTCCAAGCCCTGATTTAACACGTAATGTAATCCCACTAGATATATTTCCTGCCAGTATTATTGAGAGTATGGCTGTTCAAAAAGCGTATTCGCCAGATATGCCAGCTGCGTTTGGTGGCGGTAATATTGATATAAGAACTAAAACAGCGCCAAGTGAATTTACAGCAGGATTTGAAGTAGGCGTAGGATACGATACGGCATCAGGCGATGGATTTACATATAATCGTAATGAAGAGGGTATCCCAGAGGCTTTAAACAATGCGATTTCACAATACCGAGGTAACTTTGGTATTGGTAATATAGTAAGTCGTGAAGGTTTTGTTGATGCTGAGCAAACCCGCGCTGAGCAAGCGACAGCGATTAACAATGCATTGTTAAAGTCACTGCCACGTGGGTATGAGCTAAAAGAGGAATCGTTAGACCCTCGTTATAATGTTAAAGCGCATTATGGCGATAGCTTTGAAGAGTCTTACTTTGGCGGAAAATTTGGCTTTTTACTGGCTGGTGCATATAAAAATGAGTGGGATTTTGAAGAGCGTTTTAGCTCTGTAATTACTCAAGATCTTGAAAACCAGGATGGTTCAATTGATTGTACAACATCGCTTGCCACCGCAGATGATGTATCTAACTCGTGCTACAACACAGTCAAAAATTCACAGGTAACTACTGAGACGCAAAGTTATAACGGATCGCTTAGCCTTTCTTATTCGCTTGGCACACATAGTATTTCGGCTCAACAGCTTTATATTATTGATAATGAGGACGAGTCAGAAATTGCTATTTCGCAAAGCCCTGCCGGTAGCTCTACGTTTAGTATTGCAGGCGATGGCGTTGCAAATCGTAATCATGCGTTTAATTACGAAGAACGTCAGTTAAATATTACTCAATTTATTGGCCAACATACCTTTTTAGATTACATGGGAATAGGTGCTGATTGGCAATACACTGAAGCTAAAGCAACGACAGATATTCCTACCAGTGCGGATTTTGAATTTCGTGATAGTTATAATAACGATGGCAGCTATGCGGGTTCTACTATAACCGGTGATGATAACCGCGTAATTATGTCGTACACAAATATGCAAGAGCGCGTTAAGTCCTACGGCGGTAACCTTACCTTGCCACTGTCTTTTGACGCGATGGAAGTTGAGTTTAAGTTTGGTTACGATTTCTCTGATAGGGCACGACTATTTAATACCTCAAGTTTTGCTATTAATAACAGTGGTGGCTCGGGTATTTCAATTAATGATGGAAGTGCTGATCCACTTAATAACAGTGGCTTTTTAACAGACGACTTCATTAATAACAACGCCATTTTAGTTGATTTTAATGAGCCAACAGCGCCTGATGCCGACGATTACATTGCCGCTCAAAAAGTTGATGCCGGCTATGCGTCGTTTGATGTTTTTTACGATCAATGGATAAGAGTCAGTGGTGGTATTCGTTATGAAGAATTTAAGCAAACATCCATTGGTACATCGAGCCTTATTTTTGATCAGCAAGATTTAAATACTTTTTACGATCCTGAAAAAATTGAAGCGGGTTCTATTGTCACAGATGATTGGTATCCAGCATTGTCTGTTACTTACGTAGGCAGTGACGATTATCAAATTCGTTTAGGTTATGGCGAAACGGTTGTTCGACCTGACTTTCGTGAAGTTGTACCGGTAACTTATTATGACCCATTAACTGATATCAGAACATTTGGCCGTACAGGCATAAAAAGTAGTCCTATTAAAAACTATGACTTACGTTATGAGTATTACGGGCAAGCAGGTAATTCATTTAGCGTAGCTGCCTTTTATAAAGACATAACTGCGCCTATCGAAACTGTACTAAATATTGGTGATGAAGATTACTCTGCGTCATTTATTAATGGTGAAACTGCTGAGGTTTACGGTATTGAGGCTGAATGGCTTCAGGACCTAACGTTTGCTGCAGAAGGTTTATTTACCAGTGGTAACATTACGATAAGTGATTCTGAGGCGTCTATTGACCCGGCACTGGCTGGTACGTTAACTAATCCTAAAAAGCGTATGACTGGTCACTCTCAATATGTAGTTAACTTACAACTTAATTATGATTCACTTGATGGTATGCACAGTAGCTCACTAGTTTATAACGTATTTGGTGAGCGCATATTAGCAGCTGGTGTGGCTAATCGTGATGATGCCTACGAGCAGCCATTTCATTCACTTGATTTAGTTTATACTTTTTATCCTGACTTTAACTCTAAGGTTAAATTTAAAGTTAAAAACTTATTAGATGAAGATCAAGAAGTCACACAATCAGATATTATTGTTCGCTCTAAAGAGCAGGGTATTACCTTTGACTTAAGTTACAGCTACGAGTTTTAAGCGTTTACTTTAGCTAATAAAACCTGATGAATTATGCATTAGCCCTGTACTTTGTACGGGGTTTTTTATTTAGAGCCTAAGGGTCATATTCTGAAGGAGTCACATAACTTCTAAATTACGTAGAACACTATTTTAAATTTTCTACAGGCTAAATGCCGCATATAAGTTTCAATCTGTCGGTCTTACTTTATACCAACGTTTATCGTATTGATAAGGTTCGAAGCTTTCCAGCTCTCGTTCCAAGCGAAACGAAGTCGACAGCTAGCTATATTTACCGTACATTCTCTAATTAATAGGAAAGGTAAAAAATTGGACCGAAACACCTGCTTTAGGTCAACCTAAGCTTTGAGTAAATTATCTTGAAGTTATTTGATTACAAAATTATTCATCAATGGATGTTGTTTTTAATATCAGGATATTCAATTCTTAGTCGAATATTCGTATATTAACGCATGGTACAAAAGGATTTATATGACACAAATAGAGAAAGTTGTTACATGGGTAAATAGCGCTAATAAGCCCCTATGGTGGAGACAGGTAGTCCGCATGGTCATGGGGCAGGGAGGTCTTCAACAGCAAGATTTACAGCTTATTTACCAAGTTGTCAAAATGGAGTTTGGCCTACTTCCACGAACACCTGAATTTCCTAATTACGTTAAACACGTTGCGGTTGCAGGATTTGAAGCTGAAGCTGCACCAGTAACATTAGCAAGCTTAGGCAATGTAAAAAATGTCTCATCGTTAATTGAAAATGTAACACTAAATTTTCCAATTGAGGGTTTAACAGCTGTATATGGAGATAATGGTGCTGGTAAATCAAGTTATGCAAAAATACTTAAAAGTGCATGTTTAACTCGTGGTGATATTCCTGTTATTTCGACTAATGCTTTTAACCCTTCTGCTGTCCCATCACAAGCTACCTTAGGTATTTCAGTTGACGGAGCTCCAATAGTTGAAAATATCTGGACTGTTGGTGGCGAACCAAATCCTGAGTTAAAGTCTATAAGGATTTTTGATTCTCATTCAGCAACAAATTACATTTCAAAAACGGATAGTGTTGAGTACAAGCCTGCAGAAGTAAAATTACTGGATGAGCTGAGTCGTGCTTGCCAATTTGTGAAAGGCGCATTGACACTTGAAGTGGTTCCATTTAACAGACCATACATAATACCTGATTTAAATCCACACTCTAAGGTGAGTACTTTCTGTAACTCACTAGCAACAGCCAGTGAAGCTACATTATATGCTCATTGCGGCGGTGAAAATGAGTTGCCAGAAATAGCACAATTAGAGAAGGACTTAGCAGAGCTAAACGGAAAAACACCTGCTCAATTAAAAGCTTTTTATGCAACCAAATTAAAACATCGTGAACCGTTACTTAATTTTCTTAACAACCTATATGAAAAACTAAATGATGTTAATGTAACCCAAATTGGTGTTTTATATGATGATAAATTAACTAAATTAAAAGTTGCTGAGAATGTAAGGCAGAATACTTTAAATGGTTTACCAATTAAAGGTATCGGGAATGATGCCTGGAAAGAAATGTGGAACCATGCGCAGAACTTCATAATGGGTAATGGTGATGATAAAACTTTCCCACCAGTTAAAAATGAACACTGTCCTACTTGCTTACAACCGATAGGAAGTCAAGCTGCGGAAAGGATGGCTAGGTTCAATGATTATATTACTAATCAGTCTCAGGTAGATGCTGATAAGGCAACTGCGGCTCTAATCTTACAGGTGAATCTCATAACTCAATTGAGTTTTGACCTTAAACCGTATGAAGGTATTTTTGAGGAAATACGGCAATCTGCACCTGATGCCATAGAGCAATTCAACATCTGTATACAGCAGTTGTTTGATAGGAAGAACAACCTAAGTTCTGCTAACCCAACATTTACTCATCCAGCACTCGATATGAGATTTTTACAACGACTATCTAAGCAAGTCGAAACGTTAAAAGTAAGAAGGGATGGTGTTGCTGATGACGGTACGTTAGCTCAGATGATTAAGCTTAGTCAGGTCCGATTGATGGAGCTTGAAGATCGACAGAGGTTATCTGCGCATAAAGATAACATCCTTATTGAAATAAACCGTATTAAGATATTTGGCTGTTTTAACTCAGCTCTAGCTACAACTAACCTTTCACTTATTACGCGGTTTATATCCGAGTTGGCTAAAACTGGTAGTTTGGGGGTAATTAATGCCGCATTTACCAAAGAGTTAGTAGCGTTAAACTTTAAAAGCTTTGATGTAGAAACTAAAACTCAAGGTTCTGCTGGTCAACAGAAGTTGACTCTACAGATTTCAAGGAATGCGTCTAAGATAGGACATATCGCCAGTGAGGGCGAGCAAAAGTGTATAGCTCTAGCAGGTTTTATGGCTGAGTTAACGATTGATAATCGAAAGTCTGCCATTATTTTTGATGATCCAGTCAATTCCTTAGATCATAAGTGGAGGCGCAAGTTTGCTAAACGTATTGCAGATGAAGCACTACATAGGCAGGTGATCGTACTTACGCACGACTTGCCGTTCTTGATGATGTTAAGTGAGGAATCCTCAAACCCGATTAATATCCAGTCTATCACTCGTAGAGGGAATTTCTCTGGATTCCCGCAAGGAAGTCCACCTTGGGATGCTTTAAAAACTTTAGACAGGATAGGCCAGTTGAAACAGTTAGAAGTAGAGCTTCGTCGGTACACTAAACGTGATGACTTTATTGAAGATATGTATAGTCGAGATGCTAAACATATTTATGGAAAAATGCGTGAAACGTGGGAGAGGTTAGTTGAAGAATGGCTAATTAGAAATGTTGTGCAGCGGTTTAGTCGTGTTGTTCAAACGCTAAATATACGATATATAGTTGATAGTACACCAGAGGATGTAGCTACTATTAGTGCTGGTATGGGGAAATGTAGTACTTACTTTGAAGGTCACGATACCGCTACTGGTTTGGGTGTTACGCAAATGCCAGATATTGATGAATTGCTGGCTGATATAACAGCACTTGATGTGTATTTTAAGGAATTAAAAAAACGCAGGTCATGAAGCCAAAAGGAATCAGATTTTGACTTCATACATCGCAATCATTAACTGGATGCTTATTACTCTTAGCTGTATGTTTAGTTAGATTAGAATCTCACTTCTACACTATCAAAATTGATATGAACCACGACACCTAAAGTAGGCAATAGTTATTTGCCCTGTATTTAATGCGGGGCTTTTTGGGTTTTATATTTTGCCAATTTTATTGGCACTTTATAGTTGCATAGAGCTGATAACATTGATTTTTACTACAAGTACTTTTTATGCCCCATGATTGGTTATACCAATCGAAGTATCCATAGGCGCTTCCATCCTCTCCGCAAGTAACAGTACTTCCAGAGGTTTCTAGGTTGTGACCACGCACTTCACAATATTGATTTCCATTTGTCGGTCCCACAATAAATGGCTTTAAGTTTCCATTTATCCATACTTGTGGGTTGTAATAAGTTGTTGCGGTATTGACTAATACGGCTTGTTGCTCTCCCATATCTATTTCTGAGCGTGGTAAATATAAGTTTCAACAAGGTTAAGCTTTTATTAAAGTTTAAAATAAGCACAGTCTGTCTTTGCATTTTTTACACTATGAAAAAAATTTGAGTTCTACTTTATTCGCTAGTTTTAGCCGTCTACGAGTGTTAGTTTAGCGTTAATGAAAATTAAATCTCACGCAATGAATTTAATTTTTAATGTATTAAGGCATCTTTTATGAATCAAACAGTGGAACAAACAATGAAAAAAGTAGGATTAGTCGGTTGGCGTGGCATGGTTGGCTCTGTGTTATTAGAACGTATGCAGCAGCAAAGTGACTTTGCACTTATCGACACCACCTTTTTCACAACCTCACAAGCGGGTCAATTAGGCCCTGATATAGCAGGTAATGCAAAACCATTACTAGATGCAAGTGACGTATTTGAGCTTGCAAAAATGGATATTATTGTTACTTGCCAAGGCGGTGATTACACCAATACGGTTTACCCTAAGCTTCGTGAATCGGGTTGGGATGGTTACTGGATTGATGCAGCTTCAGCACTGCGTATGAGTGAGGACAGCATAATAGTGCTTGATCCTGTAAACAAAGATGTAATTGAACAAGGCTTAGCGCAAGGCGTTAAAACCTTTGTGGGCGGTAACTGTACTGTATCGCTGATGTTACTTGCATTAGGTGGTTTATTTGAGCAAGACCTAATTGAATGGGTAAGCCCAATGACTTACCAAGCGGCGTCGGGCGCTGGTGCACGAAATATGAAAGAGCTTATTGCACAAATGGGCGCTATTCATGCAAGTGTTGCAGATAAACTAGATAACCCAAGCTCTGCTATTTTAGAAATTGATAAAATAGTAAGCGAAACAATGGCATCAAAAGATTTACCACAAGATCAATTTGGCGTGCCACTAGCGGGTAGCTTAATCCCATGGATTGACGTGCCTATGCCAAGTGGTCAATCTAAAGAAGAATGGAAAGCGCAAGTAGAAGCCAATAAAATATTAGGTTCTTCTAAGCAACCAGTGCCAATTGACGGTTTATGTGTACGTATTGGTGCTATGCGTTGTCACTCTCAAGCGATGACCATTAAATTACGTGAAGATATTAGCGTAGAAAAAATTGAAGAAATATTAGCGTCTCATAACGAGTGGGTTAAGGTTATTCCGAACGAGCGCGAAATTAGCTCAACAGATTTAACACCCGTTAAAGTAACAGGCACTTTAAGCATTCCTGTTGGCCGTATTCGTAAATTAGCGATGGGGCCAAAGTACATTAGTGCATTTACAGTAGGCGATCAGCTTTTATGGGGAGCGGCAGAGCCACTTCGTCGTATGCTACGCATTATTGTTGATGGTGAGTAATACCAATTCGCAATAATACTTGATCAATTTGAGGGGTTAACTGACACTAACTACGTTAAAAATTTCTGATTTTGAACAACTAAATAACGAAATTTTTGCTTTGTTATCGACACGATTTTCTTCTCTCAAAATAGATCTCTTAATTAAGCGAGTTGGTATAATATATAATCAGTATTAACAAAAAGGGTTGGCAAATTGCTAACCCTTTTTCGTTTAATGGCTTATAAAACCGCTTAAGAGGCTTAAACAATACTTTTTTATGAATGTTCACTGTTGTTTATTATTGAACTTAAGTAAACTGTTTACACTGTGCAACAGCCTATTCAAGTAACATTAATGACTTCTCACATAAATAATTTTGCCAATAAGCGGTTAGCATTTGTTAGCTCTTATTTTATTTCTGCAATCGCTATAAATACGGTTGTTTCTTGTTTTCTTATTTTTAGCAGTATTAATCACAGTGCCTCTCAAGAAAAACTTTACTGGTTTTTTACGCTAACGCTTATTTCGTTACTTCGAATAGTTAGTCATGTATTTGTTAACAAAATACACCCTTTTAAATATCAGTTGTATTTTATTGGTTTATTATTAACAGCTTTAACGTGGGCTGCTTTCCCGATTTTGTTTTATGAAAACATGGGAATACAGGAGAAATTTGTCTCTCTGGTTGTTTTTAGCTCCCTAGCTGGTGGCGGTGTTAATGTTTTAGCCTCTGATATTCGCTCATCACTGTCGTACATAACCTGCTTGTTGGTTCCATTTAGTATTTTATTACTTTTACAGCCAATAGAAGATGAAAATGTATTAGGTGTTTTAGGACTCGTTTTATGGTTTATATTGTGTTTTGTAACGGCTATACGCAGTGCAAAAGATGTAAAGTCATCTATTAATAACGAACTTAAGTTAGATCAATTCATTGAAAACTTAGAAAATGAAGTGCAAGTTCGTACTGAACAAATAATCCTTTTAGAGCAAAAAGACAATCTAACTAAATTGTTTAACAGGGGGAGTTTTGTTTCTAATGTTGAACTAGATTTAGCCGATCAAAACGATGATATTAAAGCTGTTTTATTTTTAGATATGGATGACTTTAAAATCATCAACGATAAATATGGCCATGATTTTGGTGACTTTGTATTAGCCCAAACAGGTAAACGCTTAGTTGAAACGCAAACCCAAGGCGACTTTATTGCGTGTAGGTGGGGAGGGGATGAGTTTATTTTTTATTCTCGAAGTAACACCGAAGATGAACTTTTTGACTGTGTTTTTAGATTAGTTAAAACTTTAACGAAAACAGTGAGTATGGATAGCTATCAAGTAAACCCCTCTTTTAAGGTTGGGCTGTATTTTACGCGCGAAAATTTTGTTCTTGAAGACGCGATTAAATACGCTGATGTGGCTATGTATGAAGGTAAGAAAAGCCGTAACGAAATATCGGTATTTGACGAGCGGATGCATGAATCGCTTAAAAGAGAAGAAGTACTTCGTAGTTCTATTAAAGAATGTCTAGAAAAAGGTGATTTTCATCTTTGCTATCAACCTATTGTTGATATAGCTACAAATGAAATAACCACGTTTGAAGTACTGCTTCGTTGGCAATTTAATGATGAATTTATTCCGCCTTCAGAATTTATAGATATTGCTGAGCGATATGGAAAAATTAATATATTAGGTGAGTTTGTACTTGAGCAAGCTATTGCGAGCCTAAGTAAGTTAAATGCGGTAAATAGTAAGATTGGATTGTCTATTAATGTGTCTGTGTTGCAACTAGAAAACCATAACTTTTTAGAATTTTTGGTTGGGCTTTTAAATAGATACGCCGTTAAACCATACAATGTCCATTTAGAAATAACAGAAACAGTGATGATTAAAAATTTACCGTATTTGTCAAAAGTGATTACGGCCATAAAAAATACCGGTGTACGTATCTCTATTGACGACTTTGGTACTGGGTTTTCTTCTATATCGGTTTTAAAAGAGCTATCAGTTGATTATATTAAAATAGATAAATCTTACATTGATAATATTTGTGAATGCTCAAAAGATAAAAGTATTGTATCTGCGGTAACTAATATGTCGCATATGATTGGTTGCCAAGTAATAGCGGAGGGCGTAGAAAACACAGCCCAGTTAACGCTATTACAAAGCTTACAAATTGATAAATACCAGGGCTTTATATTCAGTAAACCGGTTAGGTTTGAGCAAGCTCTATCCTTGATATATTAAAGGTACTAGCTGTTTTTATTTAGTTAAGCATTGCTGCATAAACCCAATTTTTGTAGCAATTTTAAATTGGTATAACCTTTGCTGTTAATACTTAAATTAGCCACTTTGACTTCAGTTAGGCTATTAACGATGTGTTTTAAATACGATATACGTAGTGTTATTACAATTTCGCGTAATTCTTACATGTTTAAAATGCTCATTTTTAAGGTATTAGGTAAAGGAAATTATAATGAGCTCGGTTTCTAATGTATTTCATAGCAAATGGTTTAACTCATTGGCGGCTATCTTATTAGTCCTTATTATTGCCAGAATAGCCGCGCCTTATGTAGTTCAATACTACGTAAATTATCAGCTAAAACATACACAAGGTGTTACAGGGCATGTGGGCGATGTAGATTTATTTTTATATCGTGGCGCTTACGCAATTGACGACGTTGAAATTTATGCTGTTGATGCAACCTCAGCTCCTAAGCCTTTATTGAGCATTCAAACGCTTGATTTTTCACTTGCGTGGTCAGCCCTTTTAAAGGGCAATTTAGTAACAAACATGGCCTTTACGCGCCCTGAAATAGTTATTTACGATAAAGACCCCAATGCTTCTGAGCAAAATCAACAAGTAAAAGACGAAACTACCTGGGTAGGGCTCGCTAATAATTTAGTACTTTTTTCTATTGATACCTTAACCATTGAGAAAGGAAAGCTATCTTTAGTTAACTCAACGAATAGCGGTGAAAACCCCACCTTTATATCAAATATTAATGCCAAGATTGAAAACATAACCAACGCACAAAATCTATCAAAAACACTTGTAACCACTATGAACGTGGAGGGGGCATTAATGGGGGAGGCTGCATTAAAGCTTAATGGCAAGCTTGACCCTTTTAGCAAACAGGCTAATTTTGATTTAAACGCAGAGGTACAGCGTTTTTCAGTTAAAAATTTAGACACTGTATTTAAAGTGTATACACCGTTTGATATTGAAGCCGGTGGCATTGATGGATCAATGGAGCTTGTAGCTAAAGATAATAACTTAAATGGTTATGTAAAAGCGGGCGTTCAAAACTTGAGTGTGTTTTCGTGGCGTGAAGATATAGAAAAAGATGACGATAGAATATTTACGGCCATATTTGAAGGCAGTGTTGATTTGCTCAGCTCTATACTTGAAAACGATGAATCTAAGCTTGTAGCTGCACGTATTCCCATAGAGGGGCAATTGGATAATGCAGATGTATCGACTTTCCAAGCCGTTATTTCGGTGCTAAAAAATGCCTTTTTTGATGCCTTTAAAATGAAAGTCGACAACGTTATTTCTTTTGAAGATACAGATAATAAATCTAATACCGAGGGAAATTAAAGCGCTTTGGTAATTTTAGTTTAATTAGAACTTTAAACGGCACCCACTTTTTAAACTTTAAGTGGGTGCTTTAGTACTCTTATCAGATTAGTTTTTGCGGTTACTCAATAGCTCTTTAAGCTCAGCAATTTGTGATTGCAGCTCGTTTACTTGCCCTTGCGTTGCAGGTAATGAGCTATCATCTGCGAGCTCCTCTCGCGCTTTACGGTGCTCCTCACTCATTACTTCTAAAATGGCACCTACCATCATGTTTAAAAATACAAATGCGGTTAAAAATATAAACGTAAGGTAATAAATCCAGCTTAGTTCGTACACCGCCATTGTTTCGTACATTATGTCGGTCCAATCTTCAAATGTTGCCACCCTAAATAGGGTTAGCATAGAGATTGATACGTCTTGCCAAAGTACGGGGTTTATTTCAGCAAACATCATGCTGCCCATTGCTGCGTATATATAAAAAATAACAAACATTAATAGGGCTATATAACCCATTTGCGGAATAGCTTTGAGGAGTGAATTAACCAATAAGCGCAGCTCTGGGATCATCGATACCAATCGCAAGACTCTAAATATGCGCAGTAGACGAGCAATTAACATAGTAGAGCCAGCAGCAGGATATAAACTGCCCAATACTATGATGGTGTCGAATATGTTCCACCCCTTCGAAAAGAAGTGTTTTATGCCTTTGCTTGCAACAAAGCGGATTACTAGCTCAATTAAAAAGAATGCGGTAATACCAACGTCCATCCAATTTAGAGCAAGCTCTACGGTAGGATGTAGTGAGTAAGTGTGTGCACCTACTGTAAGAGCAGAAACAATAATTACAGCTATAACAAATGATTGAAATATCTTGCTTTTGTCTATACGCTGAAACAACTTTTGTAACTGCGACATCATAGTAATAGATCCTTTGGATATTAAGATTTTATGGCGCTAATATACAATAGTATTGTAATAATTTAACGCTTTTTCGATATAGAAAGTGTAAGGAAATTTAATGTTTATCAATAAACTAAAAAGTAGCGCATTACTTATTGCTGGGGCATGTGTTTTGGCTGGTTGTAGCTCTGATTCGCGTTTTCATGAAGTCCAATCGGCGCGCCTTGATGAATGTAACTATAAAGCTGACAAAGAATATTACGAATGCCTAGATAAACAAGACTCTAACTACGAAGAGTTTAAAAAACAGCAACAAACAGAGACTAAATAAGTAACCTTTATATTTATGACTAAAACTCAAAAACAGCGCGATAAGCACATTCGTTTAGCACTCACTAATGCATGCGAAGCAATAAAAGAAACAGTAACAGGGCTTGATTACTTAACACACACCATTGATTTAAATAACGAGGCCAATACGTTAAAAGTAAAGTGCTATTTTAATGATGATATAGCCCTTGAAAGTGCAAAACCGCAACTTAGCGAATTAACAGCTATTATACTTAACGAGTTAGCAGTTATTAAGTTGAACGCAAAACCAACACATATTTCATTTTCAGCTAATTAACAAGGCTTTTGTTGGTTTGATAGCACATGGACGTTATAATTAGATAAATTATTTTTAGGGTTTAAATTATGGCTGTTCCTACGCGTTCGCAAATTTCACCAGGTATCACAGTAAATATTGTATTAAAAGAAGATCAACGCAACGGTACGTTAACCGAAGGTGTTGTTGAGCGTCTTTTAACAAAATCACCTAATCACCCACACGGCATTAAAGTGCGTTTAGAAGATGGTCAGGTTGGCCGAGTAAAAGAGATTTTATAATGGCAGCGTTAACAGAACAGGCTTTTTGGGAATTAGTAACAACGCCTGATTTAGGGCTCGATCCGCAAAGTGTCAGCGATAACCTAAAAACTAAACTTAATGATTTAAGCGATCAGCACCTTATTGATTTTGATAAGCACTTTGGCATACATATGCGCAAATGCTTTACTTGGGATTTGTTTGGCGCCGCCTTTGTTATGGCTGGATGTAACGACGATTACGGTTTTAGCGAATTTAGATGTTGGTTAATTTCGCGCGGTAAAACAGTATTCGAAAATGCCTTAGAAAATGCTGACTCAATTGCGCAATGTACGCCTGTTTATTACTTAAACGAGCAGCCTTATCCGTACATTGATGAGTATGATTTAATAGCCGGTTTATTATTTGAAGAACGCAGCGAAGACGAATTACCGTTTATCCCATCTGGCAGCGACGAGCCTAAAGGTAAACGCTTTAAAGACAAACCTAAGTTTTTAAAGCAAAACTACCCACTATTATTTGCAAAATACTGGCAGTAATGTGTATTTAATCGTTTTGTTGTTTCGGTACGTATTTAACAGCGTACGTTACAACAAAATGATTAGTTGTGGTATCTAAGTGCTGTAGCACGACTTCTCTCCTTTTATAGTAAATCTCTGTTATAGTTGTAAAAAGTTAAGTAGATAAGCATTTTTAGCTTATCTAACACATTAACTCTCGAAGGATACACACACGCAATGAAATATATAACATTTGCTTTGTTAGCAATTACATTTACAAGTGCTTATGCCTTTAGCGAGCCAAGTAATAAAACGCGATTTATACCGCTTTTAAAGTCAAAATTGGGTGCGTACGACGTTGTTTCAACTAATTCAGGATTATGCGTTAATAGTAACTTAAGCCTAACAGAAGAAAACAACCCGAATAGCGGCTTTAAGTTAGGAGAACAAATTGTATTTGGTCCGCTTCATAACGGTACACAAACAGTAAAAAAACCTGGCTTTTGTTTTATTACCAGCTCATTAAAATATAAAAGTGATGGCCTTGAAAACGGTTTACGAATGAGCCGTTGTGAAAATCCCGCAAACGAGAAAACAATTAGCCAAAGCATTAAATTTTTAGCTGATAACACACTAAAATATACATTGAGCGAACCTAGTGTAGAGTGCACATTTAAAAAATCAGACGAGAGTAAATAAAGTACTTAGTAACATTTAATCATTCGCAGTATATTTTAGGTATATCGCGCCAACGCGTGGTGTACTGCGGCGACAAAAAATCACGGTTCATGTGCCACCGGTCATTTAACTTACTGCTAGCAAGGCTTAGCATCCCTTTTCCATATCGATTATTGATTGTGTCTAGGCATTGCATGAGCTTTGGGTTATCAGGGCTTTTACTAAATAAGTCACTTTGCTGAAACTGCACCGAGGTTAACTCCACCGCGCCCACACCACACTTATAAAACCGAACTCCCGGTTGATAAATTTGATTAAATACCTCAGATACAGCATTTGCCATCACGCAGGTGTCGTTAGTGGGGCTGGCAAATTTATAAACAAATGACTTTTTATAATATCTGTTTTCGTGCGCGCCGCTGGCTGCAAAAATATAAAGCTGGTGAGTGAGTGAACGCTGGGCGCGTAGTTTATTAGCCACTGTAGTTACATGGTTAATAAGGGCTGTTTTAAGCGCGGTTGGCTCACATATTCGCTCACCAAAGCTACGGGTTGAAAATATCTCGCGCTTGTCTTGTCGTACATCGTCCCAATTTAAACACGTTACGCCGTTAAGCTCGCTTACCGTACGCTCAACCACCACACTAAATGCACGGCGCATAGTTTTAGGATTTTGCTGAGCAAGCTCCCACGCCGTGTTTATATCCATTATTTTAAGTTTTTTAGCTAATCGACGGCCTATTCCCCAGACATCTTCGCAGCTCATTCTTTGTAAAATAGCTTGGCGCGTTTGCTCGTTATTTATTACGGCTACACCATTAAAACCACTGAGTTTTTTAGCAGCGTGATTAGCCGCTTTTGCTAACGTTGGGGTAGGGCCAAAGCCTACGCCTACGGGCAACTTTGTTTCTCGCCATACTGTACGCCTTATAACATGGCCGTATTCATGCCAGTCTTTAATCAGTGGTGTGTAGCCGTTAAAGTGCAAAAAGGATTCATCAATACTGTATATGTGTTGTGTATCGCAAAAGCGGCCAATAACATTCATCATCTTGTCGCTTAAATCAGCGTACAGCTCATAATTGCTAGATCGAATAACTACGTTGTTTTGCTCAAGTAAATGCTTAACTTTAAAGTATGGGCCAAATTTAGGAATATTTAAGCGCCGCGCAATAGGGCAAATAGCGCATACACAGCCATCGTTATTAGTAAGTACAACAACGGGCTTGGAGCGAATAGCAGGGTCGAATACTTTTTCGGCACTGGCATAAAACGACACAGCATCAACTAAGGCGTACATTTAAGTAACTCTCATTTGAGCAAATTTCATTTGAGTAAGTCAGGGCTTTGCCTGTGCATTCTTATTGATAGCGTTACTACGCCTTCTAGCTGAAACTCATCTGCAGAGGTTAGTTGTACAGGCTTATGTAAAGAAGACGCTGAAAGTAGCCGCGCATTGGTTTTATCAAGCAGTTTGCATACAAAAAGGCCATTTAAGTTCGCAACAATAACATCACCGTTTTCGGCAGGCTCTGCACGGTCGATAACTAATAAGTCACCTTGAAAAATTCCGACCTCTTGCATAGAGGACCCCGACGCGATACCAATAAACGTGGCATCTGGGTGCTTTATTAATAGCTCATCAAGAGATACACCTAGCTCGGTGTACTGCGCTGCGGGGGATTCAAAACCACACACGCCAGCTTCTATATAAATGGGAATGACAAACATAACACAACCTAAAACGTATATACTGTATAAGTGTACAGTATATGCGTTTGGTGTAAGTTATGCCAAGTAATGAATAGCGGATCAATCCATATTTTTGATCATTTGTTGTGCGGTATTTAAAAAGTCTTTGATTTGCTGAGGGTTTAAATTTTTACACATTTGATTATTTATTTTTTGCTCTGAGGCTAATAGCTTATCAAAAAGAACTTTACCTTCCTCTGTAAGCGACAAAATAAAACAGCGCTTATCGTGCTCACTTGCTTGTTTATCAATAAGGTCTAAGCCAATAAGATCTTTAATTAGCCGTGCTATTTGTGCTTTGTCGCGCTGCGTTTTAGTAACAATATCGTTAGCCGTGCAGTTATTTATGTTCGCGATAATATGTATGCAGCGTACGTGCATAGCATTAATACCCAGTTCGCCTGCATTTATAGCTTCGCGAATTGTTACACGGTAATTTTGCATTAGTTCAAACAAGGTATTTGATAAAGGTGTATTCATAGAACTCTCAATATGGTTGACAAAGTCAATTAAATTGCTATAGTTGATTTTATCAACCAATGGGGCGTTGTGCAATGATTGCTTTTATAGCAGTTAATTATTTAAACCTAAGTTTTGTAAACGAGGTGATTTAAAATGGGTAAACAAGTTCGCAAAGCAACAGTATTAAGCACTGAGCAAATTACACCGCACTTACAGCGCATTGTTGTAGGCTCAGACGATTTTGCAGATATAACCTCCGCGCACATTGGTAATTATGTAAAAGTACTGTTCCCAAAAAATGGTGAAGTAGATTTTAACTTAAAAACAGCGTGTATGCGATCATACACAATAAGGCATGTAGATGCGCAAACCGGCGCACTAACGCTTGATTTTGTTATAAATATGCACCAAGGCCCGGCAACCGATTGGGCTAAAATTGCAAAAGTAGGCGATGCGTTAGGTATAGCTGGACCAGGCCCTAAAAAGTTAGATAATTATGCGCACCCGCATTATATATTGCTGGGCGATTTAACCTCAGTAAATGCTATAAAAGGCTATGTGCAGCAGTTACCTGAAGCTGCAATAATTGATGCATTTGTACATGCCCCTACTGAGCAAGACATTATCGATTTAGAAACAAATCGCGATATAAACTGGGTAATTACCGATAGTGCCGATACAGCAATGCTAAGTGTACTTAAAAATTTGCACATTACAGCAAAGCCACCTATTGTGTTTATGGCACTGGAGGCAGGCCTTGTACGTACAGTAAAAACGCTGCTAACTGAACAACTTAATATACCGCGCGGTAATATTGTATCCTCTGGTTATTGGAAAAAAGGCGTAGACTCAGAAGGCTATAAAAAGCAGCGTCAACGTGATGCACAGCTTGCCTGAATACCTTAGAGCAAAATAACATAGGCTTATTTTGCTCTAATACCACTACGTAACTTGAATTGACTTAATAGCAGACCCATTTAAGTGTTTTATGCTAATGATGAAACCCATTATTAGTATGCCTTTTTAGGAGCTGCTATTTTGTTAACTTCCATTCCTTTTTCGTTACTCGAACTTGCCCCCATGATCAAAGGGGACAGCGTTACTAACACTCTTCATAAAAGTACTAAATACGCACAGCGAGCAGATGAGCTTGGCTTTAATCGCTTTTGGCTTGCTGAGCATCATAATATGCCAGGTATTATTTGTGCCGCTACTTCAATTTTGGTTGGCCACATAGCGGGAAATACTAAACGTATTCGTGTTGGCTCTGGCGGAATAATGCTACCAAACCACTCACCATTAGTTGTTGCTGAACAATTTGGTACATTAGAGAGCTTATATCCAGGGCGAATAGATTTAGGACTAGGACGCGCACCCGGCAGTGACCCAATAACAAGCCGAGCACTAAACAATGATATGAGCCGCGCAGAAAACTTCCCTGGAGAAGTAACTGAGCTGCAAACGTTATTAGGTCCATACAACGGTACGCACCCAATACGCGCTATACCAGGGGAGAACACAAACGTTCCTATTTGGTTATTAGGCTCAAGCTTATTTAGCGCGCAGCTAGCTGCGCAAAAAGGATTACCGTATGTATTTGCAGGGCATTTTGCACCGCGCTTTGTACACGACGCAATAGCGTTGTATAAACGCGAATTTAAAGCATCAAGCGACCTTGATAAACCATATGTAATGCTTGCACTGCCTTTAGTTGCCGCCGACACCGACGAAGAAGCGCAATACCTATCGACTACTTCTAAGCAACGTGTGCTCGAACTTATACGCGGTAACGAGCTGTGGTTAAAACCACCTGTTGAAAGTATGGACGGGCTATGGAGCGAACAAGAGCGCGCGCATGTTGAAAACTTTTTAAGCCTAAGCGTAGTAGGTGGGCATGTAAGTATTAAACACAAGTTAGAGATGATAGCGAAGCAACTAGAAGTTGATGAGTTTATATTTACCAACGATGTATTTGATAGTGAAAAACGCCATCGTGCACTCGAAATTTTAATGGAAATAAAGCACTAACTAGTCAATTAGCTAGTTAGTTAAGCAAGCGTACACACTGGGCTTGTTAACATACAGACATCATCAAAAGTTAAACTTTTTTAACTCATTTTATTAACTTTAAGTGATGTCTGTATTTGTTATTTAAATATTCAAAGTAAATTTGATTACTATTTTTAGTATATATTTTGCTTTACATACCGTTCTGTTTTTTCAATCGAACTAATTTAAATAATCTATTTTAAGATGTTACTTTTATTTTTTATAATGTAGGTATTAAACCAAACATCATTAAATTAAAGGTAGGTACACCGTGAATTCTTTAAATATCGCAACAGCTAATTCAGTTAATCAAACAGCGCAGCCAAAAGTTGCTCTGATTGCTGAAGGTGGCGGGCAGCGAGGGATATTCACAGCCGGTGTACTGGATGCATGGTTGGAGCAAAGCTACGACCCATTTGATTTATTTATCGGCACTTCTGCAGGTTCACAAAACCTGACTAGCTATTTAGCGCGCCAAAAAGGCTATGCTAAACGCTTAATAAGAGGGCTTTCTCGCAATAAACGTTTTTTTCAGCTTGGTAGAGGGTTAATGGGTAAACACATAGTTGACCTAGATTGGTACTTTGACAAAACCACTGAAGTAAAAAGAGCGATAGACTTTAAAACAGCAAAAACAAGTTTAGGCGAACGTGAGCTACTTATTACAGCGACTAATGCGCGAGACAGAAAGCCATATTACTTATCACCAACAGGTGAAGATAATCAATGGCGTGATCTTTTAAAAGCATCAAGCGCACTGCCATTTTTGTACAAAGAGGGTGTAAAATTAACACCATGGTCAAGTGCAAAAGCAGCGAGCGAAACTCACTTAGTTGAAGAGCAAACACAAGCAGATTTTTATCTTGATGGCGGCTTAGCAGCACCACTCCCAGTACGAGAAGCTTACAACCGAGGTGCACGTAAAATTGTGGTAATAAGAACGGTTGACGCTAATTTTCAGGCGCAATCTGCTTGGGTTCAAAAGTTAAAATCGCTTGCAACGGTATCAGGTTACTGCCCAAAAACGTTAGACTATTTACTACAGCACGAGCAAGCCTATTTAGATGAGCTGAAATTTATTGCAAATCCACCGGATGATGTAGAAATAATCCAAATTTTTGCAAACGAAAAGCTTCACAGTAAATTATTAGGTAGTTCTAATAACGATTTACGCTTTGATCATAAATTAGGCCTTGAAGCGGGCAGAAGCTATTTAGTACAACAAAGCCTAAATGCGAGTAATAGTACACACGACTACGCAGCAAGCGAGTACCGCTACAACTAAGCTAATGATATGAAAGTAAAAATAGGTGCTACAGCGAATGTTGTAGCACCTTTTTTATGTATTCATTTAAAATAACATTTTAAATAACATTTTAAATGACACCCAACTAAATTTGTATATTAATCATACTAAGCTACACTTTATAAAATTTTAAAGTGAGTAATATACCTGTGGCTACTGCACGAAAAAGACAAATAAGCCTTTCTAATACTCGTTACTATCACTGTATTTCTCGGTGTGTGAGGCGAGCCTACCTATGTGGAATTGATACACAAACAGGCAAAAGCTATGAGCACCGTAGAGATTGGGTGGAGGAGCGTTTATTACTTTTGGCGAAGGCATTTTGTATTGATGTTTGTGCTTATGCGGTGATGAGTAATCATACACATTTAGTACTTTATATAGATGATAAAAAAGCAAATAGGCTTACAGATAAAGCCATATGTATTAGATGGCATAAAGCATTTAAGGGAACCTATATATCAAAGCGTTACTTAGAAGGTGAGCAGCTAAGTAACGTTGAAAAAACACTTTTAAAACATAATATTGCTAAATTTAGAAGTCGTTTAAAAGATATAAGCTGGTTTATGCGCTCACTAAACGAAAATATAGCAAGACAAGCAAATAAAGAAGATGATTGCACAGGCCGATTTTGGGAGGGGCGTTTTAAATCACAAGCTTTGTTAGATGAGCCAGCATTATTGGCATGTATGGCATATGTTGACTTGAACCCAATTAGAGCGAAAGTAGCAGATACAATTCAAACATCATCATTCACAAGTATTAAAAAGCGTATTGAGTATGCTAAAACTGGTCGACAACCTAAAGTATTGGCTAAGTTTGTAGGGCAATTATCACAAAAGATAAATAAAGGTTTGCCCTTTAATTTAAAAAACTACTTACAACTTGTTGAGCAAACAGGAAAATGCATAAGATTAGATAAGCCAGGTTATATAAATCAAAACACAATGCCTATTTTAAAAGCATTAAACATAACTGAAAAAAACTGGCTTAAACTTACAACTCGTTTTACTAAGGTATTTCATGGTGCTGTTGGTAAAGCTGAAAATATAGAAACTTACTGCAATAATCAACACTTCAAACGACGACCTAACATTAAAAATAGCCAAGTATTAATCGCTTAATCTAACACTCAAATGTCATAAATTTAAATCAATCGGTTTGATGGCTTTAGCTCGCCTGCTATTTAGCTAACCAAAAAAATAATGCCATTTACGACAGATAAACAAAACTTTAAAGCAATAATTACCAATAAAAGAGTAATTGGTCGTGTTAAATACAAAAGAAAAATTAACTTACTGGTAATTTTAAATGGGTGTCAGTCAAATATTACCCTAGAAAATGTTTAGGATTTAAAACACCAAATGAAGTCTATAATGAATTAGGTGGTGCACTTCCAATTAGAATCTAGGTAAGCTCAGTTAGACAATATATAAGTGGGTGTCACTTAAATTACTTAAAATTTTTTAGAATCACTTCAAATATAAATAAAAGATTAAGTTGATGAAAGTAATATGCTTGTTTCGCTATTTAAAATACCGTCTATTTCCCTTACTTGCCTAAGTACTCCATCAAACTCGCTTAAATTTGCGGCTTGTATTTCTGCAACCAAATCCCATGCGCCATTAGTGGTGTGCAGTTTTATTAGTTCGGGTATACCTCGCATAGTTTTCATAACTTGAGAGGTCGATTTACCCACTACTTCAACCATCATAATTGCACGAACAGCTTCGGTTTCTATGTGTTCATGCACTCTTACGGTAAACCCCAAAATAGCGCCTGAGCTTACTAATCGGTCGAGTCTATTTTGTATTGTCCCGCGCGAAACTTTTAATGTATTGGCAAGGGCTGAAATAGACGCGCGTCCGTCTTTACGTAATTCAGCTATTAATGCATTGTCGAGTGAGTCGTAAATATAAGGAGTCATAAAATAGGCCTAGCGTTAAATTACTTATTAAAATACTAAATTTGTACATTAATGCCTAGCAAAATGATAAAAAACAATGCTATCTGTGTAATTAATTGCCATATTAAATAGCGTGTAGCCTCGCTAAACTTGTTTTAAATTAATTAATACATTTATTACAGAGGTTTTAACATGAGTCATTTTATAGCACAGCCAAAACAAGGTGTTCCATTTGTTAGCGTTGGGGCAATGGCTAAGCTTATAAATAAATTGGGTATTGAAAATGTATTACAGCAGCTTACTCATAAATTAGAAGCCGACTTTGCACGTTGGAAAGAGTTTGATAAATCACCTCGCTATGCCGCTCACTCACCAGAGGGTGTAATAGAATTAATGCCCGTGAGCGATGGTCAAATGTTTAGCTGTAAATATGTAAACGGTCACCCAAAAAATACGTTTCGAGATCTGCAAACTGTGGCTGCATTTGGCATTTTGGCTGATGTAGATAGTGGTTACCCGGTAATGATCAGCGAAATGTGCCTACTAACAGCGCTGCGTACAGCCGCTACATCGGCGCTGGTGGCTAAATATTTAGCACCAAAACACGCAACAACACTTACATTAATAGGTAATGGTGCGCAGTCTGAGTTTCAGGCGCTGGCATTTAAAGCGGTATTGGGCATTACACATATTCGTTTATACGATATAGATGCAAGCGCGTCTAAAAAAGCATTTACTAATTTAAGTGCCTACGGATTAAACGTAACTATTTGTAATAGCGCGCAGGAAGCAGTGCAAGGTGCACATATTATTACAACCTGCACCGCCGATAAAACCAATGCCACCATTTTAACAAACGACATGATCCCTCAAGGTGTACACATTAATGCCATAGGTGGCGACTGTCCTGGTAAAACAGAGTTAGATGCTAAATTACTTGAGCGCGCTAATGTATTTGTAGAGTACGAGCCACAAACCAGAATAGAGGGCGAAATTCAACAAATGAGCGAAAGCTTTGCAGTTACTGAGTTTCATAAAGTTGTTAATAAGCAATCGCTTGGGCGTACTAGCCAAGACGAGTTAACTATTTTTGATGGTGTAGGTTTTGCAAGCGAAGACTTTACTGCGCTTGTATTTATACGCGATCAGCTCATTAAAAGCGGCGAATTTACATTGCTTGACTTAATTACCCAGCAAGCCGATCCGCGTAATTTGTTTTCGGTACTTAATACAGAGCAAACATCAGCACATGAGCAACTAGCATGAGTCACGTAAATCAAGCGCCGAGTGCTGTTGTTATGGTGCGCCCGCATCACTTTACGTCTAACCCGCAAACTATGCTCGACAACGCATTTCAAAGTGAGTGTTTAGCGCATAACCAAAGTGAGCAAGCATATAAAGAAGTCACAAATGCAGTGCAGTTATTAAAAAATGAAGGGGTTACTGTTCATTTATTTGAAGACGAGCACACACATACGCCCGATTCCGTTTTTCCTAATAATTGGTTTTCTACTCATCAAAGTGGCCAATTAATAATCTACCCAATGTTTGTAGAAAACAGACGGTTAGAATATCGAAAAGATATTATTGATTTTTTAACGGATCACTATAAAGTGTCTTCTGTGACTGATTATTCATTTTTAGCGAAAGAAAATGCATTTTTAGAAGGCACTGGTTCACTGGTTATCGATCACCAATATAAACTGGCTTACGCGGTAGAATCAAAGCGTACTACCGCATCAGTGGTTAATACAATATGCGAGCAATTAAAACTAACACCCGTGGTGTTTAATGCATATGACGAGCAAAGCACAGCGGTTTATCACACTAATGTTTTAATGTGTGTTGCCACCGAGTTTGCCATGATCAGTTTAAATATGGTGCCAAGTAGTCAACGTGCACAGTTAGCCAGTCACTTTTTGAAGAGCCATCACGAAGTTATTGATTTAACACACGATCAAATCAATCACTTTTGTGGCAATGCCATTGAGTTACAAGGTAAAAATGGCCGTATTTTAGCCTTATCGCAAACTGCATTTAATGCGCTAACAGCAGCACAAATTAAAGCCATACAAAAAACGGCTAAGCTTGTGCCTTTACCTATACCCACTATTGAGTCGGCAGGCGGCTCGGTTAGATGCATGATTGCGGGAGTTCATTTGCAAACTAAATAATGTATAGTTTTAAGGCAGCCTAAGCTGCCTTATTTGCATTTAGTCAAAAGTAAATGTAAATACCGCTATACCGCAACAGGCCTAATATAAAAAATATAAGAAGGAATTAGCAATGTTCGATACCGTCGTCAAAAGCGTAAACAACCTTTTATGGGGAGAAGGGCAAGTCCTTATTTACATACTCCTATTTGCAGGAATATGGTTTTCAGTACGCTTAAAAGCAATTCAAATACTTAAATTTAAACATATGTTTAGCCTATTAAAAGGCAGTAGCAAATGTAAAAAAGACGATATTTCATCATTCCAAGCATTGTGTACAGGGCTTTGCGCCCGTGTAGGTACCGGTAATTTAGCCGGTGTAGCGGTAGCAATTTCTCTTGGTGGTAGCGGGGCAATATTTTGGATGTGGGTTATTGCTATACTGGGAATGGCAACAGGTTTTGCCGAAAGCGTACTTGGGCAAGTATACAAAGTGCGCGATAGCAGCGGAGATTTTAGAGGCGGCCCCGCGTATTATATTCAGCAAGGCTTAGGCAGTCGCGCCTTTGCGATTGTGTTTGCTGCGTGTTTGTTTTTAGGTTACGGCTTTACCTTTAGCGCCATGCAAACTAACACAATTACAGACGCGCTAAACTATGCGTTTGAAGTTCCAACATTTTATTCAGGCTTGGTTATTACCGTATTAGCCGGATCAATTATACTCGGTGGCTTTAAAGCAATTGCCCGATTTGCAGAGCGCGTAGTGCCAATAATGGGAATTGTGTTTGTACTTGCCGCCGTCATTATTACTCTTATAAATTTCACGCAAGTACCAGCTATGCTTAAAGATATATTTTTATCAGCATTTGGCTTACAAGAAGCCGGAGCCGGTGCAATGGGCGCGGCTATTAAAAACGGTATTCAACGTGGTTTATATTCTAATGAGGCCGGTGCCGGTAGTGTGCCCCATGCATCAGCAAGTGCCAGCCCAATTCCTAATCACCCTGTAACGCAAGGTTACATACAAATGCTAGGTGTATTTTTCGATACAATCGTACTTTGTAGCTGTACCGCGGTGATCATTTTATTAGCCGATATAGACATTAGCGGCGAAATGGAAGGCATTCGTTTAACACAAAGCGCCATGACTGCTCATTTAGCACAAGGTGGTGTTTACTTTGTAGCAGCTGCTATTACCCTATTTGCTTTTACATCGGTGGTGGCAAACTACGCCTATGCAGAGAGTAACTTACACCTCTTTAAGCTCGACAACAAAGTAGGGCGCGGTATTTACACTTTGCTTTATTTATCAATGATGTTGTGGGGCGCATCAGCTACGTTAAAAGAAGTCTGGGATTTAGCCGATATTGCCTTAGGGTTAATGACAGTGGTTAATGTTATCGCTATTATACTGTTAACGCCGACTATTTTGTCTGTTACGAGCGATTACCACGCACAAAGAGACAAAGGTTTAGAGCCCGAATTTAAAGTAAAAGATGTAAAAGTACAGGGCAAATGCGAAGACGGCATTTGGGATTAATTAACGTACTTTAAGCACTCTTAACTATAAAAAGCGGTTTTATGGCAACATAAAGCCGCTTTTTGTTTTGAATAATTATTCATTTTAAGTTTTAAATAAACAACTAAAATAACCAATAATAAAGGCATAGTTTTTTAGATGATCGAGATCCACGCAGGTAAAACCGCAGCAAAAATAATAAACGAACAGGGCTTTAAACCAGAACTTTTCACCTCATTTTTAGGCGCAAGTGGTGGCCCAAAATGGTTTACGTTATTTGGTTTAGATAAATATATTTTTGGTGAATTTTTTAAAAACCGAACTCACCACTTAATTTAATTGGCTCATCTGCTGGCGCATTTCGCTCTGCGTGTTTTGCACAAAACGATCCCGTTGCAGCCATTGAGCGCTTAGCCAAATCGTATTCGCAAACCCGATACTCAAGTAACAAACCAACACCAAATGAAATAACAATAAAAGCGCGCGCATTGCTTGAAGATGTATTTGGCGATAACGGTGTAACCGAAATTATAAACAACCCCGTATTTAAAGCGCACTTTATAGTAGCTAAATCAAATGGCTTTATTGCCAGCGAAAATAAATTAATACAGCTACTGGGTTTATCAAAGAGTTATATACTAAACCGCGTTAACCGAAAATTATTAGGCTCGCAGTATGAGCGTTTTATATTTGGCCCAACAACAAGTGACTTATCAATTACCGATAGCTATAATTTTAAAACACAAAACATAGCACTTACTCAAAACAATTTAAAAGATGCATTACTTGCATCAGGCTCTATCCCGCTTGTTATGCAAGGCATAAAAAATATTGCAGGCTCACCACCTGGCATATATCGCGATGGTGGAATTATTGACTACCACTTTGATTTAAAAATTAATAACCCAGGACTTATTTTATATCCGCATTTTAATAGCGAGCCAAAAGCAGGGTGGTTCGATAAAAATTTAAAACGTAAAGTGTCGCCACTTAATTACGACAACGTAGTGATGATCACCCCATCAAAAGAATTTATAGCAAGCTTACCTTACGGAAAAATTCCAGACAGGAACGATTTTACCGATCTAGATGCAGACACGCGTATAAAATATTGGAATACAGTTTTTAGTGAAACTGAAAAACTGGCTGAAGCGTTTGAAAAGAAATTAAGTGAAACCAATTTATTGATTTGAAAAATAATCTGTAAATAAATTTTTTTAAAATACAACTAACCATCATTAAAGTTAATTTTTAGGCATTGAGCAATGAATAGCTTTCAATGAGTTGTAAGAAGCTTCTTCGTTTAACTTATTTCTTTTTTTTATTTTTATACTAAAAGAAAAATAATGATGATAAGTTATCAAATAGGACATTTTTTCAGCCCAGATGTTACATTCATTCTCTGCTATTACAATTGATTTAGGATTCTTTTCTAAATCTTTAATTGGGTTTGTGCCTTGTTTAGTATGGTAAAAACTTTTGAATTGATTATGAAACTCTTTAGTAAAAACTTTATAATCATAACAAATCGAGAAGGGTTAAAAACTTTACCATTCATTATAAAGTACATACCTTTACCAAGATAATCAGCATATTCAATTAATTCAGAATCAGTTAACGGAAGGTTAACACGTATACCTTCTTTTAAATTTTGTGCAGAATCAATCATGGCTTCATATCTATATGGAATTGACTTGTTTTTTAGGACTGTTTTTTCCAAAGATTTATAAGCAAAATACTGATCATCTGACTGTGCTTTAGTAAATAAGCCGACTATTTCATCCAACTTTGATTTTGCTGAGTTACATTCTCTACAAGCATAAAACTCACCTTCACCTTTATTTCTCTTATTAGAAAGACAGGTATTTGCTATTAAATGCTCTACAGAACGGCTTCTAGCATTATTTTCAGTTTTAATCTCTAAAGTACACCGGCAGTATGGGCAGATAGTATTATTAATCAATTGAGGTCCTTTTTATATTAATTAATCTATTTTAAGAAAAATTATGACATTTGGATTTTACTCTTTATGTACCATAAAAACTAGAGACGAATTGAAAGTTGAAAACATACCATAAGCTACAGTGTGCAGATATAATAAAAGGCGAAAAGCCTTTTTGGTTGTTAAATAACCCATAAATTCATAAACTTTATGTTGAGAAAACGCCCCGCCAAAATATCTAAATGGCGGGGCGTTTGTGGTTTTTCGTGTGCAAAATAGCGTAAGCGCACACGAATTGCAGCAAAAGCCCTTTTAAGCGTAGCGGCTGCAACCCGTAACATAATGTGATTTATGGGGAGTGCAAATAACCATACTAATAGTAAGGGTACGTAATAATTAAAATCAATTATTACGTACCACTGGAGACTTTATGATAGGAACCTATGAAGCTTTGCTTCATGAAAGGCCACACACAGAATTAATATAAAGACCATTAGATAAATGGCCGCATCCAATAACCCAGTCCGCTTAATAAAATATCCTAGCGCAACGCGCCCACTGATAAACTTTTCTTTTTCTCTCTTAGCGCCTAATGCGTCGCCTTTCAACTTGTTGAAAGCCTACGCATGGCGCTATGTAAAAAAACCCCGTAACTGTATTACGGGGTATAACTCCTATCTAAACCTATGCTCACACTGAATAACTACTCTGTTTTTTTTTCTTCTTCTATTAAATCATCCTTAGCCATGGCTTGGTAATTGTTAATCATGTAGTGCACAACATCAGTCCATTTTATTTGTTTACCTGTTTTATGAGATATTTCTATTGCCTTCCTTTCGAGTTCCATTTTTCGCTCTATTGCAATTGAAATAGTGGTTCTGTCTGTCTTTTTCATGCTCTAAGCCTGTTTTATCTAATTTTTGAATAATAGCACGCCTGAATTTATTTATGCGCTCATACTTGCATTCATGAATGCATTAATGTATAAATCTTTTTACTGCATAGGTGAATGCATTTATTCAAATTTTCTCAGGGTCATGGAATGAAAATATATTTCGAAAATAATAAACAAGCGGGGGTTCAGGTCACTTACGATTTGGACGGTGTCCGTATGTATGATTATTTCGATAATATGTATCAATTCCGCGCTTGGGTTTCACATGAGCATGATTGCAGAACAGTAGAAATAACTGATTCAAATTATCGCCAGTTAGTAGCTGAAGGGGTGATTTGATGCATTACAAATATTCAGACACTGCTCAAAACCTTATAGACAATCGTATTAAGCGTTTTAAAAAGCATGAATCAAATCAAACAATAATAGACCATTTGTCTTTTAGCTTTCCGCTTGCTGATTTGCGCCATTGTAAACGTGCTGGCTCTATTGGCTCTACCGTAGATACTCAAACACTTTTCCCAGTAGTACCAAATATTAAAGAAGAATTTAACACTGAGGGTTTAACACCTGAACAAGTGCTTAAAAGCTTAGAAACTCAAAAACAACGCATTAATGAAAGAATGTCTGATTTTTATATCAACACATTGCGTGTATTTACCCGCTACGTTTTAGGTTTTGAACTATCAGTGCCACGAGATAAAGGCTTTCACGGTTATCATAATTCTATGAACTTAGTTACAAGTGAAGGCACTCAAATTGGTTTTGTTGGTATTGGTGGTCAGCGCGATACGGTTTATTTTCAAATTTCTGGTGAGGGCTGCAAACACTTATGGTCACACACCACCCCATTTATTTTACATCACTGGTTATCTAAGGTTTTAAGCATTAGCTCACTTTCGCGCATTGATATTGCCCGCGATTGTTTCGACAACGTTTTTAACTGTAAGGCCGCTGAACTAAATTTCTTTCAAAAAGCTTTTGCCCGTAAAAAAGGTGGTCCAAACCCAACTATGTCACCTCGCCATTCATTCACTATTGATGGCAAGTTTGATGTTGAAATGACCACGGTGGGTAAACGCACAAGCCCAGTTTACTGGCGCATATATGACAAAAAATTAGAGCAGGGCATAGATGACGAATCATTAGTTTGGTATCGAAACGAAGTTGAACTAAAAAAATGGTCGGTTGATTGTTTACTGGACCCTGATTCTACCTTTGCGGGTATTTGTGACTTTTCACAACAAATGATTAATACCGATGGTGTTCAAACATCCAGTTCAGCAAAAGTATCAAAAGCCGGTACTGATTTAGCAAGTCGTGTTAAATGGGTTAGGCGTATGTGCGGAAAAGCACTTGCTGACATTTTAGAAATTACTGAGGGAGATATGCAAACTGTTTTAGGTTTGCTAGTTCCTGATAAATACGTAACTGGGAAGTCGTTAGACGTTCCTAATATTTATAAACATATATTAACTGAAAAGTTGAGGGTTGTTTAATGACTTTTCCTTTTGATCTTAAAACAATTAAGTGTCAAAACCAAGAATGTAATTTTATTGGCATTCAACGTGAGCTAGTGACTTGCTTAAAGTCATTCAAACTAATTTGTCCTGACTGTTCGGGTTCAAAATTTAAAATCTTAAATTAAGGAGTCATTAACATGGCTATTGTTATCGCGGGTATTTCAATCACAAGTTTTCCAGAGTCAAAGAATCCAGATGTTGAGCGTGCAATTATCGAAGTTCTTTATCCTTTGGATAATGTTGATTCACCAAAATATAAACGCAAGGCCGCTGGCAAAACTACCAGTACACCTTTCGGTAAAGAGCCAATAGCAATAAATACTGCTTATGCTCATGTGTTAATTGATAATCAAGCGTTTGTTTCTGATAAAGCTTACGACCTTAAATTTTCATTTAACGACCAAACTTTTGATAATGAAGTGGTTGAACTTATCCCAGTTGACCATGAAGTTAAAAAGCATTTTAAAGACTCATTAGGCGGTTAAAAAAAATGGCTACTTGCGTTCAACTCGAATATGGCGAACTTAAAGCAACTGCACAATCAATACAGGATTGCACTGGTTTTGTTATGTTAGAGCCTACCGAGTACCAGCAATTTATTCTAGGTTCGAGTGTTTTCGACCCTTCCGAAATTTCCATTGTAGAGGCGCAATCACTTTTTATAAGTGGCTTTTCATTGGTAATAATATGTTACTTAGCCTCGTGGGCTTATGGAACAATCATAAACTGGTTTGATTCTTCAAATGATAACCATCATTAATTTAATAATAAAGGGTACTTATGGATTTTACAGCAATCACAACAGCAATCGACGCGACTACAGTAGTTGCAGCAATTACAGCAATCGCAGCAATTAAAATATTGCCTGGTGTAGCAAAATGGGGATTTAATAAAGTTATTGGTTGGTTTAACTAATCTAATATCTTTTTTAAAAATTTATATAAAGCCCTGTTCTTTCTCGTTCAGGGTTTTTTTTTGGAGTTTATTTATGATTTGGGGTATTTACTATGCACTACTTGGTATTGCTTGCGCGGTTGCGGTTATTCGTGGTTTCGAAGGTGCTTAAATTATCAGCCCTTACATGGTCTGGTTTGAAGTATATTTTACTTAATCCAATTAAATTTACGTTTGCATTACTCAAGCTTTGGGTATGTTTAATGTTTTTTAGTTTGTTTGCTACCTTAGTAATGGCTCAGGATTACAATCCTAATGATTTGAAACCTCCTGCATTTAAAGATACAGGGCAATGTTATTCTGGATATAGTGGGTATTCAACTGGTACTGATTATGATTTAGAATCCTGTAAATCTTATGTCCAATCTTCTATTTCTGACCCTTTACTTAGTTTTTCTCATTTTGAAGGTAATAATATATATTTCAAAGAGTATAATGAAATATATAGGGTTTATAATTATTATGGCTCTGGCAAGCTCATACCTACTGATACTATTCTTGGATGCCCTCCTGACGATTTTCCAAAATATGTAATTCCAGTTGGTGAGGGTGAAAATGTTCAATGTGCCAAACCTTATGAACCTAATGAATGTCCAGATGCAACCGAGTCTGACCAATACGTTTTTGGTACTGCCGTTTCTCCTTCGAATGTTTGTTATGACAATCCAGATTCAGAATCACAATGTAATATCTCAACAGATGATACAGGCGGTTATTATTTACCATCACAATATGGCTCACAAGAGCCTGTAAATTGCAATACACCTCCCGATTCAACTGGTGAAAATGGCGAAGATGATGAGGATAAATTTTGCTATGTAAGTGGTTCTAATGGCATTTTTCAGGCTGATTGTCCAACTACCGCAATGACAATAGATATAACAGGCATTCAAAAAAATGCTGACCAACTTCTTGTAAATCATGAGCGTTTTCAAGCTATAGAATCCTCTATTATTACTCAAGAACATCTTGATCAACTTAAGCAATCTGGAGAGCTTAAAGGCGAAAAAGGTGATAAGGGACAAAAAGGTGATGTAGGTGCTTCTGGAGCGGATGGTAGAAATGGTGTTAATGGTTCAATCGGTGCTTCTGGTTCAGATGGTTCAGATGGTTCAGATGGCAAAGATGGTAAAGATGGGATTGATGGTAAAGATGGGGCAGATGGAATCGCTGGAGCTGACGGTAATGATGGTGAGGATGGTGAGGATGGAACAGATGGAATTGATGGTAAAAATGGTTTAGATGGTAATGATGGTGAGGATGGTGAGGATGGTGAAAATTGCACTGTTGTAAATACTAGTAAAGGTGCTGCTATATCATGTCCTGATGGTTCAAACTCAGAGGTTGAGGGTGTAGATGTTGATGCTGTTGTCTCTGAATTAAAAACTCAGACTTCTGAAATAAAAAAACAAACAGATTTAATAAAAGATTTTACTGAAATTGACGGTGATATTCCTACTGTAGATTATTCATCTAAGCCTGATAAATTTTTAGAAATAGAAAATTTTGATTGGGAGGCTACAAACTTTGGAACTGTTCTTGAAGAACATAATGAAGCAATGAGTTCTAATCCTATATTTCATGCCGTTGATAACTTCTTTGTCACTTCTTTTTCTGGCACTTGTCCAGTTTATACAACTACTGTAAACCTACTTGGTTCTAGCTTAACTATAACTATTGACCAGTTTTGTTCCACGGCTGTTCAATCAATCTTGCCATATATACGCGCTATTTTAATGCTTGTTGCTGGCTTTTTCGCTTGGAGAATTGCAATTGAATGATTTATTTAATTACTTAACTGATACATGGCAAGATTTTATAGACTGGCTCTATGAAATGTTTTCTTTAATGCTTGATGCCTTTTTATGGCTTTCTTTGCAGATATTTGAATTGTTATTACAAGGTTTCCGTTTTAGTTTTTCAATGGTTGAACCTCCTAACTTTGTTGAGCAAGGTATCAGTGCTTTTACTGCTGCTATTCCTCCAGACGTAGGCTATTTACTGGGGGCTACAGGTTTTGATACTGCCCTTGGCCTAATCGGTTCTGCTTATACTTTCAGGTTAAGTAGAAAGTCTCTAACTTTATTTATGTGGTAATAAATAGATGATTATATTTCACGAAGGTTTGCCGGGCTCTGGTAAAAGTTATGAAGCTCTTGCAAAGCATATAATACCAAGCTTAAAAAAAGGTCGAAAAGTTTACGCCCGTTTAAATGGTTTTAACCATGAAAAGGTTAGTGAGCTTACAGGTAAAACTGTTGAAGAATTAAAAGTTCTTTATACAGAAATTACAGAGGAGCAAGTTCATACTGTTTATGAACTTGTTGAAAATGACTCTTTATTAGTTTTGGATGAATTACAAAACTTTTTCCCCAGCGGCAGGCAAAAACTAAGTGATGAAATGACTCAGTTTATCGCAGAGCATAGGCATAGAGGTATGGATATAATCTGCATGGGTCAAGCTCTTGCAGATTGTCATACTACTTGGAAGCGTAGGATTGAACGTAAAATAACATTTTTAAAATTATCTATGGTCGGCATGGATAAAAAATATAAATGGGAAATGTATCAGGGTTCTATTAATGGCGTTAAAGGTGATGTTGTATTTAAAAAGATAAAATCAGGTGTAGAGAAGTATGATACAGCTTACTTTGGTTCTTATCTTAGCCATCAACAAACAACTGACAATGTCGATGTCTATTCAGATGACCGGGTGAATATATTTAAATCAAAACAATTTATATTTTATCTTCCAGTTTTCTTTGCTCTTTTGGCCTTTGCTATTTATTTTCTAAGTGGTTTATTTAGTGGTGATACTGAAATGGTTAACACTAAATCAAAAGAACCTATTAATAGGCCTGTCGAGAATTTAGAAAAAATTGATTTAAATAAAGAAACTGGTTCAAGTTTAAAGCCAAAAGCTAAGTCTAAACCTAAACCGAGTACAGACCCTTATGAAAGATTAAGGGAAAGCATTCAAAATAATAAAGCCATGATAACTTACGAAGAAATTTATAAAGATAGGATTGTTGATTTACTTGTTGTTGTTGAGACAACAGGCAATCAAGTTATAGACACATTTTCTAGGGATGAGCTTTTGGTTTTAGGTTATAGGCTAAAAAAAACAAGGTTGGGTATAGAGGGTTATATTGGTGAACATCTTGCTGTTGTTTTTAGGTATAAACCGACTCAGCAATATTTTAATAATAATGTTCCTGACGAAAAGTATCATGATTTATATACTAGTAATTAAACAACCCATAAATTCATAAACTTTATGTTGAGAAAACGCCCCGCCAAAATATCTAAATGGCGGGGCGTTTGTGGTTTTTCGTGTGCAAAATAGCGTAAGCGCACACGAATTGCAGCAAAAGCCCTTTTAAGCGTAGCGGCTGCAACCCGTAACATAATGTGATTTATGGGGAGTGCAAATAACCATACTAATAGTAAGGGTACGTAATAATTAAAATCAATTATTACGTACCACTGGAGACTTTATGATAGGAACCTATGAAGCTTTGCTTCATGAAAGGCCACACACAGAATTAATATAAAGACCATTAGATAAATGGCCGCATCCAATAACCCAGTCCGCTTAATAAAATATCCTAGCGCAACGCGCCCACTGATAAACTTTTCTTTTTCTCTCTTAGCGCCTAATGCGTCGCCTTTCAACTTGTTGAAAGCCTACGCATGGCGCTATGTAAAAAAACCCCGTAACTGTATTACGGGGTATAACTCCTATCTAAACCTATGCTCACACTGAATAACTACTCTGTTTTTTTTACTTCTTCTATTAAATCATGCTTAGCCATGGCTTGGTAATTGTTAATCATGTAGTGCACAACATCAGTCCATTTTATTTGTTTACCTGTTTTATGAGATATTTCTATTGCCTTCCTTTCGAGTTCCATTTTTCGCTCTATTGCAATTGAAATAGTGGTTCTGTCTGTCTTTTTCATGCTCTAAGCCTGTTTTATCTAATTTTTGAATAATAGCACGCCTGAATTTATTTATGCGCTCATACTTGCATTCATGAATGCATTAATGTATAAATCTTTTTACTGCATAGGTGAATGCATTTATTCAAATTTTCTCAGGGTCATGGAATGAAAATATATTTCGAAAATAATAAACAAGCGGGGGTTCAGGTCACTTACGATTTGGACGGTGTCCGTATGTATGATTATTTCGATAATATGTATCAATTCCGCGCTTGGGTTTCACATGAGCATGATTGCAGAACAGTAGAAATAACTGATTCAAATTATCGCCAGTTAGTAGCTGAAGGGGTGATTTGATGCATTACAAATATTCAGACACTGCTCAAAACCTTATAGACAATCGTATTAAGCGTTTTAAAAAGCATGAATCAAATCAAACAATAATAGACCATTTGTCTTTTAGCTTTCCGCTTGCTGATTTGCGCCATTGTAAACGTGCTGGCTCTATTGGCTCTACCGTAGATACTCAAACACTTTTCCCAGTAGTACCAAATATTAAAGAAGAATTTAACACTGAGGGTTTAACACCTGAACAAGTGCTTAAAAGCTTAGAAACTCAAAAACAACGCATTAATGAAAGAATGTCTGATTTTTATATCAACACATTGCGTGTATTTACCCGCTACGTTTTAGGTTTTGAACTATCAGTGCCACGAGATAAAGGCTTTCACGGTTATCATAATTCTATGAACTTAGTTACAAGTGAAGGCACTCAAATTGGTTTTGTTGGTATTGGTGGTCAGCGCGATACGGTTTATTTTCAAATTTCTGGTGAGGGCTGCAAACACTTATGGTCACACACCACCCCATTTATTTTACATCACTGGTTATCTAAGGTTTTAAGCATTAGCTCACTTTCGCGCATTGATATTGCCCGCGATTGTTTCGACAACGTTTTTAACTGTAAGGCCGCTGAACTAAATTTCTTTCAAAAAGCTTTTGCCCGTAAAAAAGGTGGTCCAAACCCAACTATGTCACCTCGCCATTCATTCACTATTGATGGCAAGTTTGATGTTGAAATGACCACGGTGGGTAAACGCACAAGCCCAGTTTACTGGCGCATATATGACAAAAAATTAGAGCAGGGCATAGATGACGAATCATTAGTTTGGTATCGAAACGAAGTTGAACTAAAAAAATGGTCGGTTGATTGTTTACTGGACCCTGATTCTACCTTTGCGGGTATTTGTGACTTTTCACAACAAATGATTAATACCGATGGTGTTCAAACATCCAGTTCAGCAAAAGTATCAAAAGCCGGTACTGATTTAGCAAGTCGTGTTAAATGGGTTAGGCGTATGTGCGGAAAAGCACTTGCTGACATTTTAGAAATTACTGAGGGAGATATGCAAACTGTTTTAGGTTTGCTAGTTCCTGATAAATACGTAACTGGGAAGTCGTTAGACGTTCCTAATATTTATAAACATATATTAACTGAAAAGTTGAGGGTTGTTTAATGACTTTTCCTTTTGATCTTAAAACAATTAAGTGTCAAAACCAAGAATGTAATTTTATTGGCATTCAACGTGAGCTAGTGACTTGCTTAAAGTCATTCAAACTAATTTGTCCTGACTGTTCGGGTTCAAAATTTAAAATCTTAAATTAAGGAGTCATTAACATGGCTATTGTTATCGCGGGTATTTCAATCACAAGTTTTCCAGAGTCAAAGAATCCAGATGTTGAGCGTGCAATTATCGAAGTTCTTTATCCTTTGGATAATGTTGATTCACCAAAATATAAACGCAAGGCCGCTGGCAAAACTACCAGTACACCTTTCGGTAAAGAGCCAATAGCAATAAATACTGCTTATGCTCATGTGTTAATTGATAATCAAGCGTTTGTTTCTGATAAAGCTTACGACCTTAAATTTTCATTTAACGACCAAACTTTTGATAATGAAGTGGTTGAACTTATCCCAGTTGACCATGAAGTTAAAAAGCATTTTAAAGACTCATTAGGCGGTTAAAAAAAATGGCTACTTGCGTTCAACTCGAATATGGCGAACTTAAAGCAACTGCACAATCAATACAGGATTGCACTGGTTTTGTTATGTTAGAGCCTACCGAGTACCAGCAATTTATTCTAGGTTCGAGTGTTTTCGACCCTTCCGAAATTTCCATTGTAGAGGCGCAATCACTTTTTATAAGTGGCTTTTCATTGGTAATAATATGTTACTTAGCCTCGTGGGCTTATGGAACAATCATAAACTGGTTTGATTCTTCAAATGATAACCATCATTAATTTAATAATAAAGGGTACTTATGGATTTTACAGCAATCACAACAGCAATCGACGCGACTACAGTAGTTGCAGCAATTACAGCAATCGCAGCAATTAAAATATTGCCTGGTGTAGCAAAATGGGGATTTAATAAAGTTATTGGTTGGTTTAACTAATCTAATATCTTTTTTAAAAATTTATATAAAGCCCTGTTCTTTCTCGTTCAGGGTTTTTTTTTGGAGTTTATTTATGATTTGGGGTATTTACTATGCACTACTTGGTATTGCTTGCGCGGTTGCGGTTATTCGTGGTTTCGAAGGTGCTTAAATTATCAGCCCTTACATGGTCTGGTTTGAAGTATATTTTACTTAATCCAATTAAATTTACGTTTGCATTACTCAAGCTTTGGGTATGTTTAATGTTTTTTAGTTTGTTTGCTACCTTAGTAATGGCTCAGGATTACAATCCTAATGATTTGAAACCTCCTGCATTTAAAGATACAGGGCAATGTTATTCTGGATATAGTGGGTATTCAACTGGTACTGATTATGATTTAGAATCCTGTAAATCTTATGTCCAATCTTCTATTTCTGACCCTTTACTTAGTTTTTCTCATTTTGAAGGTAATAATATATATTTCAAAGAGTATAATGAAATATATAGGGTTTATAATTATTATGGCTCTGGCAAGCTCATACCTACTGATACTATTCTTGGATGCCCTCCTGACGATTTTCCAAAATATGTAATTCCAGTTGGTGAGGGTGAAAATGTTCAATGTGCCAAACCTTATGAACCTAATGAATGTCCAGATGCAACCGAGTCTGACCAATACGTTTTTGGTACTGCCGTTTCTCCTTCGAATGTTTGTTATGACAATCCAGATTCAGAATCACAATGTAATATCTCAACAGATGATACAGGCGGTTATTATTTACCATCACAATATGGCTCACAAGAGCCTGTAAATTGCAATACACCTCCCGATTCAACTGGTGAAAATGGCGAAGATGATGAGGATAAATTTTGCTATGTAAGTGGTTCTAATGGCATTTTTCAGGCTGATTGTCCAACTACCGCAATGACAATAGATATAACAGGCATTCAAAAAAATGCTGACCAACTTCTTGTAAATCATGAGCGTTTTCAAGCTATAGAATCCTCTATTATTACTCAAGAACATCTTGATCAACTTAAGCAATCTGGAGAGCTTAAAGGCGAAAAAGGTGATAAGGGACAAAAAGGTGATGTAGGTGCTTCTGGAGCGGATGGTAGAAATGGTGTTAATGGTTCAATCGGTGCTTCTGGTTCAGATGGTTCAGATGGTTCAGATGGCAAAGATGGTAAAGATGGGATTGATGGTAAAGATGGGGCAGATGGAATCGCTGGAGCTGACGGTAATGATGGTGAGGATGGTGAGGATGGAACAGATGGAATTGATGGTAAAAATGGTTTAGATGGTAATGATGGTGAGGATGGTGAGGATGGTGAAAATTGCACTGTTGTAAATACTAGTAAAGGTGCTGCTATATCATGTCCTGATGGTTCAAACTCAGAGGTTGAGGGTGTAGATGTTGATGCTGTTGTCTCTGAATTAAAAACTCAGACTTCTGAAATAAAAAAACAAACAGATTTAATAAAAGATTTTACTGAAATTGACGGTGATATTCCTACTGTAGATTATTCATCTAAGCCTGATAAATTTTTAGAAATAGAAAATTTTGATTGGGAGGCTACAAACTTTGGAACTGTTCTTGAAGAACATAATGAAGCAATGAGTTCTAATCCTATATTTCATGCCGTTGATAACTTCTTTGTCACTTCTTTTTCTGGCACTTGTCCAGTTTATACAACTACTGTAAACCTACTTGGTTCTAGCTTAACTATAACTATTGACCAGTTTTGTTCCACGGCTGTTCAATCAATCTTGCCATATATACGCGCTATTTTAATGCTTGTTGCTGGCTTTTTCGCTTGGAGAATTGCAATTGAATGATTTATTTAATTACTTAACTGATACATGGCAAGATTTTATAGACTGGCTCTATGAAATGTTTTCTTTAATGCTTGATGCCTTTTTATGGCTTTCTTTGCAGATATTTGAATTGTTATTACAAGGTTTCCGTTTTAGTTTTTCAATGGTTGAACCTCCTAACTTTGTTGAGCAAGGTATCAGTGCTTTTACTGCTGCTATTCCTCCAGACGTAGGCTATTTACTGGGGGCTACAGGTTTTGATACTGCCCTTGGCCTAATCGGTTCTGCTTATACTTTCAGGTTAAGTAGAAAGTCTCTAACTTTATTTATGTGGTAATAAATAGATGATTATATTTCACGAAGGTTTGCCGGGCTCTGGTAAAAGTTATGAAGCTCTTGCAAAGCATATAATACCAAGCTTAAAAAAAGGTCGAAAAGTTTACGCCCGTTTAAATGGTTTTAACCATGAAAAGGTTAGTGAGCTTACAGGTAAAACTGTTGAAGAATTAAAAGTTCTTTATACAGAAATTACAGAGGAGCAAGTTCATACTGTTTATGAACTTGTTGAAAATGACTCTTTATTAGTTTTGGATGAATTACAAAACTTTTTCCCCAGCGGCAGGCAAAAACTAAGTGATGAAATGACTCAGTTTATCGCAGAGCATAGGCATAGAGGTATGGATATAATCTGCATGGGTCAAGCTCTTGCAGATTGTCATACTACTTGGAAGCGTAGGATTGAACGTAAAATAACATTTTTAAAATTATCTATGGTCGGCATGGATAAAAAATATAAATGGGAAATGTATCAGGGTTCTATTAATGGCGTTAAAGGTGATGTTGTATTTAAAAAGATAAAATCAGGTGTAGAGAAGTATGATACAGCTTACTTTGGTTCTTATCTTAGCCATCAACAAACAACTGACAATGTCGATGTCTATTCAGATGACCGGGTGAATATATTTAAATCAAAACAATTTATATTTTATCTTCCAGTTTTCTTTGCTCTTTTGGCCTTTGCTATTTATTTTCTAAGTGGTTTATTTAGTGGTGATACTGAAATGGTTAACACTAAATCAAAAGAACCTATTAATAGGCCTGTCGAGAATTTAGAAAAAATTGATTTAAATAAAGAAACTGGTTCAAGTTTAAAGCCAAAAGCTAAGTCTAAACCTAAACCGAGTACAGACCCTTATGAAAGATTAAGGGAAAGCATTCAAAATAATAAAGCCATGATAACTTACGAAGAAATTTATAAAGATAGGATTGTTGATTTACTTGTTGTTGTTGAGACAACAGGCAATCAAGTTATAGACACATTTTCTAGGGATGAGCTTTTGGTTTTAGGTTATAGGCTAAAAAAAACAAGGTTGGGTATAGAGGGTTATATTGGTGAACATCTTGCTGTTGTTTTTAGGTATAAACCGACTCAGCAATATTTTAATAATAATGTTCCTGACGAAAAGTATCATGATTTATATACTAGTAATTAAACAACCCATAAATTACGTTATGTTAAATTGGCAAGGTTTTAATACAGCGAGCGTGATTATACAAACCAGCTCGCTTTTAGGAGAGTAATTTAGGGGTTAATTAAGCTCTGAATCTACCCAAAACTTAGTACCTTTTAATACTGCTTGTAGTGCAAGGCCATTTTCGGTTACAGAATATACAGTAACTTGATCTGCAATAGCTTCGGCAACTACAGCGCCACCTTTATCACCATATTTTGCTGCAGCATCTGCATTTCCGCCAAATGCCCAACCATGTTCAATAAATCTATTTAACGCGGCTTGGGTATGAAAAACCATAACAACGTTAAAATCTTTAACGCCTAAACCAAGGCCTAAACCGGCTTCACCCATATTCATGTAAGTCGATTTACCAGTAAGGTTATTTTTAACAACACCATACCCGCCACCAAAACTGGCTAAAACTACATTTACATTAGCGTTATCAAAAACAGCAAAACCAGCTGAATTAGCAATTTGCTGTTTAACATCAGGCTTTTTTGCGTATAATTTATCAAGTGTATTGGTTTTCATACTTTGTACCAAAGAACGTTTTTCACTTGGTGATGCACTGCCTGTAGTAGCACAACCTGTTAATGCTACAGTGAAAGCAAGCACGCTTAGTATAATTAGTTTTTTCATAACTTTTCCTTAATAAGATATAGCAACCAACAACCATAGAATAATCACGATATTTAAATAATTAGAGCTTCACTATGTCCAATACTAGACAGTATCGGACTTTAACGTTATTCTGTAAGTCTATTATTTAATTGAATATTTATACATTATGCTTGTTGCTTTGGTTGATACGTTAAAACAATTAAGATATCAAATTGCCCATCTAGATGACGGTACTCTAAATTCAGAATACCCAGAACTTGCATCCTTTATACAGGAAGTTGGCTTGACTGTAACTGAATCAAAGGCCGATCTGATATTCTTATATCAGTTTTTGTATGTTTATGGCCGAAAATCAGAAGCCACTTATAGTCGTTTTCGAAATGAGCTTGAACGCTTTTATTTATGGTCTTGGTTAATCGCAAAAAAATCAGTATTTGATTTAAAACGCGAAGATATTGAAGCCTATGTTGATTTTATGGTCGAACCCGATAAAACTTGGGCTGCCACTTCAGTGCAATGGCGATATAAAGATGAGCAAGGTATTCGCCGATTAAACCAAAATTGGCGCCCTTTTATGCTCAAAGAATCTATTGCTAGCCAACAAACTTTATCGTCTATGTTTACTGCTTTAAATGTATTTTATAAGTTTGCCCTACTCGAAGAAAAAACCTTTGCTAACTTTGTGCCTGTAGTTAAAAAAAATAGCCCGTACTTAGTAGTGCAATCTCAAATTCAAATTCCTGATACGTTAAGCGATATACAGTGGGAATATGTTTTTGGTGTAACGCGCGATTTATGCGAACAGAACCCAGAGCTAGAGCGAAATCTATTTACGCTCGCGTGTTTAAAAGGTTTATATTTACGAATATCTGAATTATCTGAGCGCCCGCAATGGTCACCAGTAATGTCTCATTTTTGGCAAGATAACGATGGTTTTTGGTTTTTACGTATTATGGGTAAGGGAAATAAATTACGAGATGTAACCTTAAGCGATGATTTTGTTGAATATTTAAAACGTTATAGACTATACAGAGGTTTACCTGCCCTTCCCCGTGTTGATGAATCAGATCCTTTGGTTCATAAAATTCGCGGGCAAGGTGGTATGACCGTAAGGCAAATTAGGCGTTTAGTTCAACAAAGTTTTGATTATGCACAGCAGTCATTACTTGATGATGGTTTTAAAGATGACGCTGAACAACTCGGTGCTGCAACTGCCCATTGGCTTCGTCATACTGGTGCCACACATGATGCGCAAACTAGACCGCTTAAACATTTATCAGAAGATTTAGGGCATTCTAAAATTGCGACTACCGACCAAATTTATATCCAAACAAATATAAAAGAGCGAGCTAAATCAGGATTAAAGAGGAAAATTTAATGGAGTACTTAGTAATTGCATTTATAGGCGGATTATTTTTAATTTATTCTTTAACACTTCGCCAATTAGAAAAAACAGAAGTAACGGGGCCAATGTTTTTTGTTATTGGCGGAATATGCTTAGCAATGTTGCTACCCAATGAAGGGCATAAAATAAAAGATGATGTTGATCTCTTACTTCCTTTTATAGAACTCACGCTGAGTATATTTTTATTTTCAGATGCAGCCAAATCAAAGTTAAGTGTTTTAAGGCATAGTTTTCAGTATCCTAGTTTATTATTGTTTGTTGCCCTGCCCTTAACTTTATTGCTAGGTATTGCCGTAGCTTTATTTTTATTTGCTGAACTTTCACTTATTCAAGCTGCATTGCTCGCTATTATTTTAACACCTACCGATGCCGCATTAAGCAAAGGGCTATTAGCAAGTACACAAGTGCCTGAAAAAATACGCGAAGGAATAAATACTGAAAGTGGTTTGAACGATGGATTATGCGTACCTGTATTTTTAATATTTATATTACTCGCTAAAAATCCTGATTCAGCTATTACTGCAACACAAACATTAAGTGTGTTTGGCCGAGAGCTTGGCTTGGCTTTGTTAATAGCTATTACAAGTATCGCTATTTTTATACCGTGTTTAAATTTTGCAATGAAGCGTCATTACTTTGCACAAAACACCAGCCCGTTTTTATTACTGGGATTTGCGATGGCTGTTTTTTCGATTGCTCAGTATTTTCACGGTAGTGGTTTTATTGCAGTGTTTGTTGCAGGTTTATTATTTGATAAATTTTCGACCGAAGAAGTAAGAACAGAATTAATTGAGGACTCAGAACACATTGCCGACTTTACATCGCTAATGATTTGGTGCTTGTTCGGGTTTGTTTGCGCTTACTTAGTTATTCCTAAATTAAATGCTGAAATAATAATTTACGCTTTATTGAGCACAACATTAATTAGAATAATTCCGGTCATGTTGTCACTACAGTTTACGGCGTTGAATATTAAAGAACGTTTTACGTTTGCGTGGTTTGGACCAAGGGGATTAGCATCTATTGTTTTTACATTGATGGTGATAGACACGCAAATAGAAAACAAATATCAAATAGCGACAATCGCAATGACGACTATTTTGTTTAGTGTATTTATACATGGTATTAGCACTAAACCTATTGCCGATAGTTTTGTTAAAAAATAATTATTTAAACTGGGTAAAGTAAGCAATTAAGAATACGTATTAAAAAAGGCGTAACGGTTATTTCATCATTGATGTAGTTAATCGTTACGCCTTTTTTCTTAAGAACTAATTTAATAAATTTATTTAAGTGATCTTATTTTATAAAGTTATTTAAGAACGTGTGCTAGTAATTCAATTGGGTGTTTTGGTTTAAACTTCTCAAAACGTTTAACTTGGCTACGACACGAAAAGCCGGTAGATAAAAGTTGCTCAGGCTTGTTTTTATCTACAATTGGTTTCCAACTCATTTCGTAAAGCGCACGTGAGTTATCTTGATTTTGTGCTTCGTGGCCATAAGTTCCCGCCATTCCACAGCAACCAGTATTTGTTGTTTTTAATGTTAAACCAATATCATTAAAAATTGTTTGCCATACATTTGCCGCTTTTGGCAGCGCAGTTGTTTCAGTACAGTGACTTAATAATGTAAATTCGGTATCTGTATTTTGTTTTGCGCTTAGTGATTTAAACGATTGTGTTTCGAGCCATTCATGGGCAAGTTGAACATTAAATTCACCACGGTTATTTTCTAAAATTGTATTATATTCATCACGGTAACACATAACGAGTGACGCATCTAAACCTACTAACGGCGCATTAATATCATTTAATTTATTTAAAAAATCGGCTGCATTTTTAGCTGTAACTTTAAATTCATGCAAAAAACCTTTTACGTGTTGCGGTTTACCATTTGGTTTAAAAGGTAATAGCATTGGTTTTTTGCCAAGCTGGGTTATTAACGTAATAAAACTTTCTACTAGTTCGGCTTCGTAAAAACTCGTAAATGGGTCTTGTACTATTAATACATATTCGCTTTGTTGTTCTGCATTTAATGTATTTAATAAATCAAAATCAAATTTTTGTGCTTTATTAACACGTTTTGAAAGTGCAGGAATACTTAACTGTGGTGTATCAACATAACCAACTGTTTTTTTAATAACGTTGCTGACTAGCGATGTTTTAACTATTGGGTTTATTACTTTTGCAAACTTTGCCATTAATGGCGCGCTGTTTTCAATATTACCAACAAGGTAATCTTTTAGTGGGCGTGCATAATAACTATGATAATAATTTAAAAAGCGCGAACGAAAAGTAGGCACATCTACTTTTATTGGGCAGGCAGTTGTACATGCTTTACACGCTAAACATTCATCCATTGATGCTTTTACTTCGTGTGAAAAGTCGTAGATACCTTTTCGTTTTTCGCGGCTATGAACAAATCGTTCCCACCAGGTAATGACTTCTCCTTTGTTAAGCTGCTTTTCTACTTCGAGTAAATCTACATCTTTTGATTCTTGTAGGCGTAACCATTCACGCATTAAACTTGCTCGCCCTTTTGGTGAATTACGGCGATCGCCAGTCACTTTATACGATGGGCACATGGGTGAGTTTTCGTCGTAATTAAAACATATGCCATTACCATTACAGGTCATTGCATTGTTAAAACTAGTTTTAACGTCTATTGATATTTGCTTATCAAAGTGCGATCTCTTTTGTCCGTCCACACTAACTAGTGAGTCTTCACTATCGATAGGGGTACATATTTTACCGGGGTTAATGCGGTTATTAGGATCGAAAGCGGTTTTGATTTTACGAAGTTGAGTATATAAATGCTCACCAAAAAACTCAGGGCTGTATTCACTTCGGTAACCTTTACCGTGTTCGCCCCACATTAAGCCGCCGTACTTAGCGGTTAGTTTTACTACCTGATCTGAAATTGTGCGTAGCAGTTTTTCTTGTTCTGGGTCGCACATATCAAGCGCCGGACGGACGTGTAAAACCCCAGCATCAACATGACCAAACATACCATATTGTAAATTGTAGCTGTCGAGTAATGCTCTAAATTCGACAATATAATCCGCTAAATTTTCAGGTGCTACTGCGGTATCTTCTGCAAAAGCGAGTGGTTTTTGACTCCCTTTTACATTACCTAGTAAACCCACTGATTTTTTACGCATTGCGTAAATTTTTAATATATCGCTTTTATCACTAGTTAACTGATAACCAATAACGCCATTAGTTTGATTAGCTACGCATTCATCTAAAAGTTTACAAAGCGTGTCTACTTTGTCTTTTATATCGTCGTTTGATACTGCATTAAATTCGACCATGTTAAGGCCTTGCATATCTTTATTTGGTACGTCGGTTATTAAGTCCGATACTAAATTCCAAATAATATCTTCGCGCGCTAAGTTTAAAACTTTGCTATCAACGGTTTCTACTGATGTTGCACGTGCATCTACTAAAAATGGTGAATGGCGAAGTGCTGAGTCAAAACTATCGTATTTAATATTAATAAGTGTTTTAAATTCGGCAATAGGCGTTAGGTTTAATTTGGCTTCAGTTACTATACCTAATGACCCTTCTGAACCGGTTATCAATCGGCTCATGTCAAAAGTAAGTAAGTCATCACTTAGCACATGCTCTAGGTCATACCCAGTTAAAAAACGGTTTAACCGAGGGAACTTAGCTAAAATAGCATCACGCTCATTAAGTGAAATATCTAAAACTGTTTTATATAAATTGCCAATGAGTGAGTCTTGGTCAGCTATAATTTTTGCTTTGTCGATGTCGATTGGTGAAGTGCACATAGGTGTGCCGTCAACTAAATAAGTTGTTAACCCTAAAATATGGTCGCTTGTTTTGCCGTAAACTAATGAACCTTGCCCCGATGCGTCAGTACTTATCATGCCACCAATAGTTGCCCTGTTACTGGTAGATAAATCGGGTGAGAAGAAAAAGCCATAAGGCTTCAAAAAATCATTAAGCTGATCTTTTATTACGCCGGTTTGAACACGTACCCAGCCTTCTTCTGCATTTATTTCGAGAATTTCGCGCATATAGCGAGACAAATCTACAACAATACCAGGTGTTAGCGATTGACCGTTAGTACCTGTTCCACCGCCACGCGGGCCAAACGTTAATGATAAAAACGGGTCGCGAGATGCTGTTTGCAATGCGAGCTGAATATCTTTTTCATTTTTTGGAAAAATAACACCTTGCGGTATTTCCTGATACACACTGTTATCGGTTGAAGCAGTAATACGCGTTGCGTAACTTGCGTCGGTATCTCCGGTAAAACCTTGATTTTTAATGGTACTTAGGTAATTAGCGACAAGTTCTGTCGCGGCATCTTGCTGTGTAATTGTTGCTATCATGACGGCGATATTTTAGGGCATTTGACTAATTATATCATGGTGATGGCGAATAGAAATTGAAGATTTTACAGTTTGTAACACTCTTTTAGTCGATTTTAATGCAGCTTAAATTATACTCAAGTTAACAAGTAATGAGGTGTGTTATATGAAAAAATTACTATTACAGATCAGTGGCGTGTTATTTATTTTGCTAGGATTATTTTTTGCGATTGTAGCTAGGGCGTGTTGACCTTTGGTTGTTGAATTTGCAGCAGTATGTTTGGTTTTTAGGCAAGGCAGAGCCTATGTAGTGTGGTTACTCCCCATAAATAGGCGATAACGCAGCATAAATACCAAACATGCGCTGCCCAATGGGTTCTTTCTAGGGACGATTAACTCTTTGTTGCTCGATTCTTACTTAGCCCACTAGGTTACAAACCTCGCGCCGCGATTTAATCGCCCCTAAATTGAACAAATTTCAATCCACAAAGATCAACACGCCCTTAGCCATCACTTATATTTTTTATGGCGGGTTTATTATGTTTTTCGCTTTATTATCCAAAGGCGCGATATTATTTATCGCTGTGTCAAAAGGCATTAACTAAGTCGTGTGCCTATTTAGATAAAAAATTAGCCCGCTAGTTTATTTTTAATTGAGCAAATAAAAATGCCAGCAATAAATTGCTGGCATTTTTTATAGCTTACATACTTGTTACTTTGCTAATTTTTTAGCTAGGTATAACCATGTTTCTATTACTGTATCTGGGTTTAATGAAACAGAATCAATGCCCTGCTCTACTAACCATGCTGCAAAGTCTTCGTGATCAGAAGGACCTTGGCCACAAATACCAACGTACTTTCCTTTTTCTTTAGCTGTTTTAATAGCCATAGAAAGTAGCTTTTTAATTGCTGGATTACGCTCATCAAATAAATGTGCAATTAAACCAGAATCACGGTCAAGACCAAGCGTTAGCTGTGTTAAATCGTTAGAGCCGATAGAAAAACCATCGAACATTTCTAAAAATTCATCAGCAAGTAGTGCATTTGAAGGAAGTTCACACATCATGATTACTTTAAGACCATTTTCACCACGTTTAAGGCCATGCTCTTCTAGTAATTCAATTACGCGTTTGCCTTCTTCAAGGGTACGTACGAATGGGATCATGATTTCTATGTTTTGCATATCCATGTCGTTTCTTACACGTTTTATTGCTTCACACTCTAGTGCAAAACAATCACGGAAGTCTTCAGAGATATAACGTGCAGCACCACGGAAGCCAATCATTGGGTTTTCTTCTTCCGGCTCGTATTGCTGGCCGCCAACTAGGTTTGCGTATTCGTTTGATTTAAAATCAGACATACGAACAATTACGCGCTCTGGTGCAAATGCACAGCCTAGAGTAGAAATACCTTCAACCAGTTTTGTGATATAAAACTCTACTGGTGATTCGTAACCGGCAATCATGTCTGTGATTTCTGCTTTTAATGCATCTGTTTGAGCATCAAAATTTAATAACGCTTTTGGATGAACACCAATCATACGGTTTATAATAAATTCAACTCGCGCAAGGCCAACACCTGCATGCGGTAAGCGTGCAAAGTCAAAGGCACGATCGGGGTTACCCACGTTCATCATAACTTTCATTGGTAGTTCTGGCATTTTATCAACGCGTGACGTTAGTATTTCAAAATCTAAAATACCTTCGTAAATAAAGCCAGTATCGCCTTCGGCGCACGATACGGTTACTTCTTGACCCGCTTTAATTAAATCAGTTGCGTTACCACAACCAACTACTGCTGGAATACCTAGTTCACGTGCAATGATTGCAGCATGACATGTACGGCCACCACGATTTGTAACAATCGCTGCTGCTCGTTTCATGATTGGTTCCCAATCAGGGTCGGTCATATCGGTAACTAAAATGTCGCCAACTTGTACTTGATCCATTTCTTTGATTGAATCAAGAACACGTACAACACCACTACCAATTTTATGACCAATTGCACGGCCTTCAACAACAACGTTGCTTGTACCATTTAATTGAAAACGTTCCATTACGTTGGCGTCTTCGTTTGAACGAACAGTTTCTGGACGAGCTTGAACTATATATAGTTTGCCGTCGTTACCGTCTTTAGCCCATTCGATGTCCATTGGACGACCGTAATGTTTTTCAATGATTACAGCTTGCTTGGCAAGTTCTTGCACTTCTTCATCTGTAATCGAAAATTTATTTGAAAGCTCAGGGGCAACATCAACGATGTCTACTTGCTTACCATGTGCTTTGTCTTCTGAGTAAATCATTTGAATGGCTTTAGAGCCAATATTACGACGTACTACTGAAGGTTTGTTTTTTAGGAGTGTTGGTTTATGAACATAAAACTCATCAGGGTTAACTGCGCCCTGTACAACCATTTCACCTAAGCCGTAGCTTGATGTAATAAATACAACGTCTTCAAAACCAGACTCTGTATCAATACTAAACATTACGCCAGATGCTGATTTATCTGAACGTACCATGCGCTGAATACCCGCTGATAACGCTACACCACGGTGATCGTAACCTTGGTGAACACGATACGAGATTGCACGGTCGTTAAATAATGAAGCAAATACGTGTTTAATAGCGACCATTACTGAATCGATACCAACTACGTTTAGGAAAGTTTCTTGCTGGCCTGCGAATGATGCATCTGGCATATCTTCAGCGGTAGCTGATGAACGTACTGCGAATGAAACATCTGCTGTAGTGTCGCCGTGGAGTTGGCTATATGCGTCGCGAATGGCTTGATCTAGGTTTGGTTGGAATGGTGTGTCGATTATCCATTGGCGGATGTCTGCACCGACTTTAGCGAGTGTATTTACATCATCAACATCAAGTGTATCTAAAATGTCGTGAATTTTTTCTGTGAGTCCTGATTGATCTAAAAACTCATTAAAAGCATCTGCGGTAGTTGCAAAACCACCCGGTACTTGTACACCAGCGTTTGCTAGGTTTGAAATCATTTCGCCAAGTGATGCGTTTTTACCGCCAACTCGAGGAACATCTTGCATACCAAGCTCTTGATACCAGAGAACGTATTCTTGCACGGATCTTTCTCCAAAAAAAAACTAATTGTAGGTCTAACTGTGAGAGTTAAGAAAGAAAACCTTTTATAAAGGTCACCATCATTCTACACTGGCAACAGTCCTCACGTAAACCGTGAGAAACCCATTTTAGGGATTTAAACGCAATAAAAAGGTTAATTATGAGAACTGCTTTTTATATATCAGACGGAACAGCTATTACTTCAGAGGTGTTTGGGCATGCAACTTTGTCGTTGTTTCCTATCGATTTTAATCATAAAACAATTCCATTTGTAGAAACAGAAGAAAAAGCGCACGAAATTAAAGCATTAATTAATGCAACTGCTGCCAGAACAGGCGAAAAACCATTCGTGTTTTTTACTTTTGTAAATCATAGTTTGAGTGAAATTATAAAATCGGCTGATGCGGTTACCTATGATTTTTTAACTACATACAGTGAAAAAATCCAAAAAGAATTAGATGTAGCCCCTGTTCCAAAAATGCACCGTACGCATTCTATTCATGAAAAAAGTTACGATTTTAGAATTGATGCAGTTAACTATGCACTTATGAATGATGATGGCGGCAATATTAAAAACTTTTCTGAAGCTGATATTATTTTGATAGGTGTTAGTCGCAGTGGAAAAACACCAACAAGCTTATACTTAGCATTGCAGTACGGAATTAAAGCGGCTAACTATCCTATTACAGAAGAAGACTTAGATAACGAAGGTTTACCTAAGTGCTTAGTTCCTTATAAACATAAGTTATTTGGGCTTACGATTGACCCTGAAAGACTTGCAGCTATAAGGCATAGACGTATGGCTAATTCTAAGTATGCATCTATTAAACAATGTCGTATTGAAGTGCGTGAAGTAGAGATGCTTTATAAGCGCCATAAAATTGCTTACTTTAACTCTACGCATCATTCGGTAGAAGAGATATCTGCAAAAATCCTGACAGAGACTGACTTAGAGCGACGTAAGTACTAATACCAATCCGCAATAATACTTAATCATTCTGCGGGGCTAAACGTGTCGCTACCTGCGTTAAAAAATTCTCATTTAGAACAACTAAATAGCGAATTTTTTGCCTAGCTATCAACACGTTTTTCCGGCCTCAAAATAGATCACTTAATTAAGCGAATTGGTATAAATTATCGATTAGATTAAAAACAAAAAAACCGCAATTAAGCGGTTTTTTTAGTATTAAAAAATATTATTTACGTGCGTCTTTTAGTAAATCAGCAACTAAAAAACCTAACTCTAATACTTGGTCGGCATTAAGACGTGGATCACACTGCGTTTTGTAACGCTGTGCTAGGTCATCGTCAGATAAACCGTAAGCACCGCCAGTACACTCTGTAACGTGCTGGCCTGTCATTTCTAGGTGAACACCACCTGCGTATGAACCTTCAGCTTTATGAACTGCAAAGAATTGACTGATTTCGCGCATGATATTGTCGAAGTTACGTGTTTTGTATCCTGACGTCGCTTTTTCAGTATTGCCGTGCATTGGATCAGAGCTCCAAATTACTTTACGACCTTCTTGCTGAACTCTTCTTACTAGGGCTGGAAGTTTTTCTGGTAGTACGTCTGCACCCATACGTGTAATTAGCGTTAAGCGACCAGGGATGTTATCTGGGTTTAATGCATCAATTAAACGAATTAGGTCATCAGGTTCCATACCTGGGCCAACTTTAACACCAATTGGGTTTTTAATACCTTTGAAAAACTCAATATGTGCATGGTCAAGTTGACGAGTTCGCTCACCAATCCAAACAAAATGAGCAGAACAATCGTACCAGTCACCTGATAGGTGGTCGCGACGAGTAAGCGCTTCTTCGTAACCAAGTAGTAATGCTTCGTGAGAAGTGTATAAATCGGTTTCTTTTAAGCTTGGCGCAATTGTAGAGTTAATTCCGCACACTTCCATGAACTCGAGTGCGTCTTGAATTTTGTCTGCAAGTTGTTGGTATTTTTCTTTAAGTGGGTTTGCAGCTACAAAGCCCATGTTCCAACGGTTAACCTGGTGAAGATCGGCAAGGCCACCTTGTGCAAATGCACGTAATAAGTTTAACGTTGCCGCACTATGGTGATAAGCAGTCATTAAACGTTGTGGATCTGGGATACGCGCTTCTTCTGTAAACTCAATATTATTAATGATGTCGCCACGGTAAGATGGTAAAGACACACCATTAATTGTTTCTAAGTCAGCTGAACGTGGTTTAGCATATTGACCAGCCATACGTGCAATTTTAACTACAGGGCATTTACCGCCGTAAGTTAATACAACAGCCATCTGTAAGATTGTTTTGAACGTATCGCGAATGTTAGCGGCATTAAAGTCACTAAATGATTCTGCACAGTCACCACCTTGAAGTAAAAATGCACGACCTTCGCACACGTCTTCAAGTTGTTTAAATAAACTTCTTGTTTCTTCAGCAAAAACCAAAGGCGGAGCCGTCTTTAATTGGCCTTCAACTGATTTAAGTATTTCTTGATCTGGATACTTTGGCTGCTGCTGTATTGGCAGCTCTCTCCAGCTATTTGGGTTCCACGATTGCATGTTCTTTCCTCATTCCTACATTACCTGATAAGAAGAAATTACCGTATGCAGGCCCCTATGTTCAAGGACTAAATTCACTATTTACTAATTATTTAGTTATGAGGTAAGTATTTATGAGATTTATAGGCAAATATTGAATTACTGAGACTTGATAAGTTTGTTTTTAAGTGATTTAAAAACATTATAAAACAGTAAGTTAAAATACAATTGGTTGTATTTTAACTACTTGGAGATAGAACATAGCATAGTAACCGTAATGAACAGTTTAAATGAGAACACATCATACTTAAATCTAATCTATTGTAATCTTAACTTTACAGGGTAAATGAACTTTTATTGTTATCAAGTAGAGTGTTGTCAAATTGTGTGCTAAGGGTTTCCTTAGCTTCATATAATAATAAGGTGAGTTTATTTAAAGTATGCTATTGCTTATGCGCAGGGCCCCCTCAATACTGTTCTACTATTCAAACGAATATTAAGGGCGAGCAGAGTGTTTCTCTTTTACAGTCCTGGTTTAATATGTACTGTTGTTTTACTGCTTTAGCCACTTCTATAACATGTATTAGCTTTGTTTTTGGCTGCACGTCATAGAGTACGCCCTATTATTTCTCGCAGTGTACACCTCTTAACAAGTTATCATTTTTTAAGCATGTATAAAAATGATAAGCTTAAATTTAGATATAACGTACTATGCTTTTAATTGTTACCGTCTCTCTTTCATTCTAGGCTTATTTATTTATCGCTGATTACAATTATTTATTTTACCATTAGCTCAAGATCATTTATTACTTATACAGTCATTGCATAATTATATTAAAAGGAAATACAAAGAACACATCATACTTATATACAATTAAATACACACTTAGCTCTGAGTGAACTGTAATAAATAGTAATCAAATAGCTAAGAAATATGCGATAATCATTTTAAGTAAGATGTGTTCTTGGTGGGTTATGGTAAGTAAAGTTCAAATTAGAAGTCAGTTTGATTTAATGAATGAATTAACGGTGAGGTTAGTTGAAGAGCTTAAAGAATGTGACTATTCAAAAGCTGAATACTATCAACTTCCTGATATTAGTAGTCTTGATGAGAATATTGTTCCTGAGTCAATTATCACCGAAAAAATATCTGGAGACTTAGCACATAGAGCTATTCTTAATTCATTTACCGATATTTATAAAAAAGAAGGCTTAAGTAGCCGCGTATTAAAGCGCCACCCCGGTTTGTTGGTTATAAAAAATGCCAATAAGGAAGCATTAAACAATCGAATTGCTCAAGTAAATAAAGCGAAAGCAGATTTTAAAGCATGCATAGTTGCAATAGATAATAACGATGCTCGTTTTGAAGCGGTTCATAATGCGATGCCTAATTTAATTACACTTGCTGCGTATCGCAAAATTCATTGTGAAAGCGACTCTCCATTTTCGGTTAGATTTACTTGGATGCACAAGCACGCAACAAAAACGCTGACAAAAAAAATGGCTCTCGAGATGCTAGATAAATCGGCCGGTTATCGAAACCCAAGAATGATTGATCAACAAAAATGGCAATCACTTGTAGCTCAAGAACAATTAAGGGTTGCTAGCTTAGGTGAAAAGGAAAAACTAAGAATTCGTCGCCCTACTCGCGTAAGCCCACAAGTTAATGTGAGATATACTGCACAAAACCGCTATCATGTTAGTGCTGCATTGCCCTTTATTTTGATTAATCCAGAACCAGACGTAAAACTAGGCATATTACCTGATTATCAAAAACCCGAAGCTCACCCGCGTAAACGCGAGTACGATTTTTTAGTTGATAGGCTATATTTAGAGCAGGTAGACAGGTAGTGATTATGTTAAAAAGGCCACAATATGTGGCCTTTTTGGTAATGTGTTTAAGTATTTAAATAATGTTTATTACTTTTCTACTATCTCTTCAATTTTATCTTCATCAATCAGCACTGCATTTTCAACAATTCGTTTACCGCCCTGAATTTCAATGCGTTTATTGTGTTTGTTGAGTGTGAGTATTTCATCACAAAACTGATCAGATGGATGCATTTCGTAAGTGTAATCAATAATATTGCCTGTTTTATCATCTTTTACGTTAGTAATGCTGTATTCTGATATTGCGCCTTTTTCAATCAAGTCTTTCATAGTAGTGGTCATATCACGACGCAGGGCTTTTAATTTATTTTCGGTAATATCATCCGTTGAATAAATAGAACCATATTTTTCCATGATAGACAGTAATCTAAAATGATACGTTTTACCTGGCGCTGCATAACGCCAAAGGTGATACAAACGAAGCATCATCCAACGCGATAATCCACGTTTTAATTCTTGAGCACTATTAAAGTAATAACCTTTGTATTCAAGGTTATCAATCATGTTATGAACAAATGCATTTAAACAGGCGACACATTTTACATTGCCCCCCTGACCCTTCTTGCCGCTAAAATGAAGTGACGATAAAAAGTTCATATTTGACTCGTAAAACGAATCATCTATATCAGAATTTTTAGTATCTGTTGCAGAATATTTAAACGAAAGTTTAGAACCTTGCAATGCTTCAAGAGACTCTTTAATTGCAGGGTATGGCATAGATTGCCCTACCGCTTTGAGTTCTTGCGCTAATTCGTTCATAGAAAAAACAACCGCGTATTGAATACCGGACTTAAAATTAATTTTAACTATTTTGCCTTTGGAGGCTAAACGAATAAGTGCGCGTTCTACTTTTTCTTCTCTGTCTGATGGCCAAACAAGGTATTCGACGTCTTCGCCATCTTTACGCGTACTTACAACAGCGGGAGTTATTTTTATTTCGCCATCGTATAAAATACCATCTACTTTTTCAGATATTTTACGCGTGATAATTGTTTTTTTAGGTGCTTCTTCAAGTGGTAATTTTTTATAGCCAGAACGTACAAAACGTCCCCACAAATCATAATGATTAAACGTGTTTGAATATGCACGTAATCCATGAGCTGCATTTTCAATAGAAATTCGCACGTCTTTGTTGTCTGTAAATAGTGCTAAACTTTCGTTATCAATTGCACTTTCCACCCCGTGGATTTGGCCCCTAAGTGTATCGGGCAAGTTATCTACCGAGATGTTGACCTTTCGGCTCATTGTTCTTATTTCCATTTTTATTGCGACAGCTCATAACAACACATTAAGCAGCAAAAGTTAAATGTTTAAGTTAGTATAAAAGTGATCTGACTTTAAATAAAAGGCTTAGATCACTATTATACCAAGTGGAGTCCATAACTTCTTATTTCAGATCATAATTATACTAACTGAGCTATTACAAATCTCTTTTTTACTAACTCAGCTGTTCTTTTGTCCATTACAATCGCTTTTTTTTAAAATTTAGCACGACAAATTCGTGTAAAAATAAATCCCCCTGTGGATAAAGCCTTATCGAGTTAGCATAGATCTGATCTGTACCAAGTACAGATCAGATCTATACTAATTAAACGTCGCTTTTGATGATGACACTAGTGCATAACTTTATAATTTACTTAGTAAAAAACTGATCTCCGAGGCTCTTTTTGTTCATAACTTAATGCGCAACCTGTGCATAACTCTATTTTAAAAATAGGCCTTAGTAAAAAGCTGATCTGCAGGTAGATAAAGATCTGATCTTAACCAAGTATAAAGCTGATCTGCTTTTTTAAACATTGTTTATATAAATCATAATGTTATATACCAATTTAAAGCCCTTAACCTTTACTACCTTATATATTTAACCACCTTTAAACTTCTTTATTTATACTAAGCAATATTAACGGTGTAAAAGTATTTTTGAATGTCTTCTTTTTAAAATGCATGTCGTCTTAAATAGTTGTTTACAGCAAATTGAATGGACATTATACTAAGTCCCTAACTTTGAGGAAGAAAGTATGTCTATCAATAAGAACGCGTTAAGTACCTACCGGCTTTTAAAAGCAACTGCCGAAGTAGCTGAAAAATCATTAGAAGGTCGTATTCAGCACTATCGTGCTCATCTTAAATCAGAAGAAAAAGAATTAAGAACCTATACGCAAAAAGCAGCTGCCGACTTACTAGGTTGTAATAATCGTACGTTAAAAAGACGTCATGACAATGGCGACTTTGATGATTTAAACATTAAACGCGGTGCTAATGGTCATTATGCTTACACGTTAGTAAACATTTTTGCCATGGCCGATATTATGGATATTAAACCAGATCATCGTACGGGTGATGACAAACTACAAGTTATTGTTATTAATTCTCTCAAAGGCGGCTGTGGTAAAACAACCAGTATGGTTAATATTGCAGCAGCGCTCGCAACAACAAATATTAAGCGCTATCGCATTGGTATTATAGATTTAGATCCTCAAGGTTCTTCTTCAAGCTTTTTTCCTTCAAGTGAACACGATCCAATTACTGTTGGTGATTTAATGCGTGATTGTATAGATTTAGATGAGGGCGAAACATGGCCTGAATTTGTATCTAATTCATTTTTACCAACGCATATCCCAAATATCCGAGTTTTGCCTTCAGGTATGGATGATTTTTACTTTGAGCACGAAACAGCAACATTGCTTAAAGATACCTCAAATTATGAGCAAACTCGTCATTATCATAAATTACTAGAAAAAGTCATTGATCCTGTTAAAGATGAATTTGATATTATTTTAATTGATACAGCACCTACTCTTAACTTTATGTTTTATAATGCATTAATGGCATCTACTGCTATGTTAATCCCTGTTCACCCAGAAGCTGTAGATTTTGATGCTAACAATAAATACTTAAAACGATTAGGTGAGATTTACCATACTGTAGCGGCATTAGGCCACGAAGGTTGGGACTTTATGCAGTTTTTAGTTACCAACTATGTGAAAGGTAATCACTCACAACGCGATATCGTTAAAGATGTTCGTAGTGCATTTGGCCGCCAAGTTATGAGCTACCCAATTAATCACAGCTCGGCAATAACAGCAAGCTCATCATCTTTTAATACTATTTTTGATCAAAAAGCGTCAGACAGCTTAGCAAGTCGTGAATCGTTAATGCGCGCCCAAGAAAATATTAAAGATGTCGTCGATGAGCTAGAAATGCTTATTCGTTCAAATTGGCAGTCAACTCAGTCAACACTCAATTCCCCTAAGTAAGGATGTTAAACAAAAATGGCTAAAAAACGTAAAAATGACACCCGCTTAGATCCTTTTGCAACCGCTGTAGGTAGCAGTAGCCTTGACGCATTATTAGAACAAGCCAATGCTGGCGATGTAATTAGAATGCCGGCACCGAGCGATCCTGAGCGCCAGATAACGCTTGTTTGTAAAGTGATCTCACACGCTGATATTGAATCCACTACAGGTGTATATGGTAAAAATCGCCGTGTACAGTCACTGCTAAACGAAAAATCAGTATCGGATATTCTTCCTGCTATTCGTGATGACGGCCGTAATCAGCATCCTGCTCTACTTTGGGATCAAGGTGAAACGAGCTTAGTTTTAGCGGGCTCTCGCCGTCGTATGGCGTGTATTTTAGGTAACGCAGATTATTTAGTGCTTAGTTCAAGCGACTTTACTGAGCAAGATGCTAAAATTTTAGCGGTATCTTCAGATCAGTACATTGCCCCGAGCTTATGGGAGCTAGGACAAGCTTACCAACAAACAAAAAACGAGTTGATTGAACAAGGTAAAAAAGGATCTTACAGAGAAATAGCCGCCATTGAAGGTGTATCGCACACTGCAATTGCAGATGCCATCAAGGCGTACGAGCAAATACCTGCCGATGTTATTGCGCTTTACCCTACTGCGAACCACGTAGGTCGTGAAGTAGCTAAAAAGCTTGTGAGCGCAAAGGAGCGCGACCACGAGGCGTTTAATCAACTCGTTTTAGACCTAGCTAGCGATGAAGAGCTAAATGCGATTACAAGCGACGACAAGCGTGCAATGGCAATCACCAAATGCTTAACAGCTGAGCCACAAGCAGCCGTTAAACGTGAAGCTGTACTCGAAAATAAATTTATATCGGTACAACGTAATTTAAAAAGCGGCGATGTGTCTATTAAAATTGATAATAAAGTGATGACAGACAAACGCTTAGAGCAATTAACTAAGTTATTAAGTGCTTTTAATTAGTTAGTTAAATAATGATCTGTCAGGCTTGTTTACTTAGTTAAATAGTGATCTGACAGATTGTTTTGTTAGTAAAAATCTGATCTTTACTAGCGCAATTCCTCTTCAAACAAGCATATTACCTCTTCAAGATCACTTTTTTACTAACTAATCCCCTCTTCTTGGCAGCATTTTCTCGATTTATTATTATTGTTAGTAAAATCGTGATCTGTAATACCTCGATTACTCTTTGCATGTGTATGTAGGGTCTAATATTTTGCGAAATTTTATACAGATTTTTACCTATAAACCGATTTTTTACTAAGCTATCAGCTCCAACCAGTTTATAACTTGTTAATAGTGCTTTAGCTCAGAGCACATAAGGCATATACTGGCAGAATTATTTTTAAAATTTAATGCTTAGAGTGACATGTCTGCTAACTTATCAAAAAATGATTTAATGGCTATTTTTGAAGAAATTAAAAATGAGCAGGCTACCCAGTTTCCTCTGTCTGAACGCTTTATTAAAAAACTTTTCCGTGAAAATGTCCTAGATAAAGGAAAAGAATATTATAAAAAAGGCCAGATCACTTGGTTAGAGCATACGCCTAACTTTTCTGTTGTAGATTCTACTGTTCAAGTGGATAACGGATCATCGTTTAACCAACGTATTGAGATCAGTAAAGTACCCACTGGTTATTCTGTTGATACGCACTGTACATGTAATGCAAAAACCAAATGTCGACACTTAGCCGCTATTTTATTTAAACTTAAAATTGAACATTCTGGTGAGTACGGCGAAGATTACTTTATTAATGATTGGTTTAGTGAATTAAGCGCACTTAAAAGTGGTGAGCAAACTACACCCTCGCAAGTGTTATTGTTTGTATTAGATATTGAAAATAACAAAGTATTTTTAACGCCTAAAATAGCGAATGTTGAGACTAAAAAGAATTATACATTAGGTCGAAACCTAACTGAGCAGCAGTTAAATAGTTTTGTAACGCCAAGTGATTTACTCGAAAGTGACTTTAGATTATTTAGTTGGATACGCTCACAAAATGCAGTGGGAAGTATTGAGCTAAAAGGTCAATGGGGCTTTAGTGCCCTACAACAACTAATCGCTACAGAGCGCTTGTTTTTCCAGCGTTCTCGAGTGCCAATTAAAGCACAATCGGGCCAAGCATTAAGTTTTAGTTGGGAGCAAGATAAAGATCTTTCCCAATTAATTATTAAGCTTGAGCAAACCCAAAACTGGGCTTTATTAAAAACAACACCACCTACTTACCTCGATTTAGATCACTTAAAAGCGGGTCGTCTTCGCACACCATTAAGTGCAGAAGAAATAGCTCATTTACAAACTATGCCTGCTTTGCACGATGCTAATTTTGATCGTATTTACAAACAACTTGCCGATAATTTTGGCGCAGGTGTAATACCTCATCCTACTAACTTGCAGCCAACGTTACCTAAAATCTCTAGTAATGCTGTTTTAAAAGTAACGATGGGCGATCAAGGTTTATCACTTTCGTTATTATTTAAGTATAAAAATAAAAACTATTTAGCGGGTTCTGCACCTGCAAGCACTATTAATAGTGCTTTTGAAAATACGGTAACGAATGAGCTAATAAATCTAGGTTTTGAATTTTGTAAAGGGGGTTTACAAAGTGAACTTGTATTTACAAAGCAATCTCCTATCCATTTGCATTGGCTTATATACGAAGTATTTCCTGGTTTTAAACAACGTGGTTGGCAAGTAAGTGTAAGTAAAGTAACGAGTCCTAATCCGCAGTGTGAAGTGAGTTTACATGTACACCGCGCTGCAGGGCATCAAATGCACTGTAAAGTACTGCTATGCGATGCAAAAGCAGCGCTTTTATTTACTAATGCAGAACCGCTATATCAGTCGTTAAACCGACAAAGTGAGTTATTTTACTACTACCCGCTTGGCCGTGAATTTGGAGTTATTAATAAGTCTGCAATTAACTTATTAGATGAATTTAAAGAGCGTTTTGAGTTTGTAAAAACACGGGATGAATTTAATATTCCGCTTTCGTACTTGCCAGAGCTTGTAAAGCACACAGCCATAAATGTAGAGTTACATGACGACTCGCTTGAACGATACTTACAAGAGCTAAACAATACCGATACAGCAATGCCAAAGGTTTCATTACATGGCTTGAATGACTCGGTAACGCTTCGTGAATACCAACAGCAAGGTGTTGACTGGCTTAGTTTTTTAAAGCGTCATCAATTAGGTGGTATTTTAGCTGATGACATGGGGCTGGGGAAAACACTGCAAGTTATTGCGTTTTTAGCGAGTACGTTTAATCGTCCGCAAGCAGGTCCTACACTAATTGTATGTCCAACTAGCTTGGTGAGTAACTGGGAAAACGAAATTACTAAGTTTGCTAAAAGTTTAAAAGTGACCACTATTTTTGGATCAAACCGTAACGAACCTTTACAACACTTAGCACAAGCCCAATGCATACTTACTACATACCCATTGTTAAAACGTGATATTGCTTATTACTCGCCATTGTATTTTGAAAATATAATTCTCGATGAAGCCCAATACATTAAAAACGATACCGCACAGGTTTCGCGATTAGTGAAACGCTTAAATTCCGACTTTAAACTTTGTTTAAGTGGTACTCCAATCGAGAATAATTTGCTTGAGCTTAAATCGTTACTCGACTTTGCCATGCCATCTTTACTTGGTTCTCAAGCGCACTTTAAGCAGCATTTTCAAACGCCTATTGAGCGTGAAGCTGATATGGAAAGAGCTGAGCAGCTAAAAGCGTTAATTATGCCTTTTATAATGCGCCGAACTAAAGCACAAGTAGCGCAAGAGCTTCCTGAAAAAACAGAGCTAACTAAAGAATTTGAGTTTGAACCTAAGCAAAAAGAAATGTATCAAGGCATTACACGTTCATTAGAAGAAAAGCTAATCGACTTATTTGCTGAGCAAGGTGCACAAAAAAGTAAACTTGCATTTTTAGAGGCACTTTTAAAGTTAAGGCAAATTTGTTGCCACCCTAAATTAATAGATCCAGACACTCAGGCAGGCTCTGCTAAGCTCGAATGGTTAACAACACACTTACCACTCATGTTAAGTCTTGGTCGTAAAATCATTATATTTAGTCAGTTTACATCGGCGCTCGACTTAATAGCCCAACGCCTTGAAGAAATAAATATTAACTTTAGTATGCTTACAGGCCAAACGCGCCACCGAGATAAAGTAATCGACGAGTTTACCAGTGGTAAAACATCGGTGTTTTTAATTAGCTTAAAAGCCGGTGGTACAGGCCTTAATTTAACACAAGCCGATACCGTTATTCACTTTGATCCATGGTGGAACCCTGCCGTAGAAAAGCAAGCGACAGATAGGGCTTACCGTATTGGCCAAACTAACCCAGTATTTGTTTATAAGCTCGTAATGAATAATTCAATAGAGCAAAAAGTATTTAAAATGCAGCAAGATAAGCAAGCGCTTGTAGATGCATTATTTACCGATAAATCAATGAGCTTTACTAAATTTGATGAGCAACAAATGTTGTCGCTCATTAAAAATTAAATTGCTCTAAAAAGTTTTGATCTTTTTATGAACTTAATTTAAAAGCGGACGTCTACTATTATGCTTGTTGGTTAATTGCAGTTAGCACAAGCATCATGTTGATTCCCCATTTAGTTACTAATTTTAGTAATGATTAAGCCAGCCCATTTTGAGTTGGCTTTTTTTATGCCTAAAATTTAGCGTTCGGCACTTATTTTAAAAGTTTTTACTTTTCTATGAACTTAATTTTAAAAATGGCGTCTACTATTATGCTTGTTGATTAATTGCAGTTAATACAAGTTTTCATGTTGATTCCCCCCATTTAGTTACTAATTTTAGTAATGATTGAGCCAGCCCATTTTGTGTTGGCTTTTTTTATGCCCAAAATTTAGCGTTTAATTTTTATTTTAAAAGTTTTTATTTTTTTATGAACTTAATTTAAAAAGTGGCGTCTACTATTACGCTTGTTGATTAATTGCAGTTAATACAAGTTTTCATGTTGATTCCCCCCCATTTAGTTACTAATTTTAGTAATGATTGAGCCAGCCCATTTTGTGTTGGCTTTTTTTATGCCCAAAATTTAGCGTTTAATTTTTATTTTAAAAGTTTTGATCTTTTTATGAACTTAATTCAAAGAGCGGCGTCTACTATTATGCTTGTTGATTAATTGCAGTTAATACAGGTTTTATGTTGATTTCCCCTATTTGATTACTAATTTTAGTAATGATTAAGCCAGTTCAGTTTGAACTGGCTTTTTTTATGCCCAAAATTTGTTTAAATCAGCCCGAATAAAAATAAATGATCTTTCGTAAGTTAATTTGAATTAATTATTTCGTTTCCCGGTCTACTGTAGTGCCTGTTGTTATATAGCTTCACCCAATAATCTTTTTTATTTTGGTGATAATATATTTAAGTTGCAGCTTGCGCGGGCACATGTTGATTTTCCCTTTGATTACTTAATTTAGTAATATTTGACCAGCTTATTTTGAGCTGGTTTTTTTATGTCTGTAATTTCTTTGCTCCCCTACTTCTGTTGCTTGTTATTGGTTATGATGTCATGTCTCTAAATTTTATAAGTTTATTTTTATGCTCACTCAAGTACTCACTAATATTGATTGGCTAAGCGCAGGTGCTGGTGTTGCGTTAGGCGCCCTATTTTATGGTGTTGTATCAACGCAGCTTCGTAAAAAGCTACATCTACAAATAAGCGAACAACAACATCAGCTATCACTGTTACAAAATCAATTTGATAATAAAGAGCTGCAATACAGCGCCTTGCAAGAAGATCACGAACTGCTAGAGCACACTCACCAAGAGCAGCGCGACGAAGCGCAGCATTTTAAAACGCGTTTTAGCGAACAAGAAAAACAAAGTATTCAATACAATCATTTTTGGCGTAAAGCCGAAGGCGAGCTGGCAGCGCTTCGCGAGCAATATAATCAACGCGATGTTGAATATAATAATATGCGCACTACGCTTGAGCAAAAACAGCAAAACTTTACCGAACAACTCGCGCAAATTGAGCAAAGTAAAAATACACTCAAAAAAGAGTTTGAAAACCTAGCCAATAAAATACTAGAAGAAAAATCACAAAGCTTTAAAACCTTAAATCAAGAAAGCATTGAGCAATTATTAAAACCAGTTCAGGGCGAGCTAAAAGGCTTCAGAGAAAAAATGGAGTCAATACACGTTGAAGATATAAAACAACGTACTGCGCTCAAAACCGAATTACTGCATTTACAGGCTAAAAGCCAAGCTATAACAGATCAAGCAGATAAGCTCAGTAACGCGCTACAAGGGCAAAAGAAAACCCAAGGTAATTGGGGCGAACTTATGCTCGAAAACGTGTTAGATAGCGCAGGCTTACGTGCAGGTGTTGATTATAAGCGTGAAGTGTCGTTTAACACTGAAGATGGTCGTTTGCGCCCTGATGTAGTTGTTTACTTACCACAAGGTCGCCACTTAGTTATTGATGCTAAAACATCATTAAATGCTTATACCCGTTACGTTAACGCCGAAAATGAGCTAGATGCTAATCAAGCAATTAAAGAGCATGTGAACGCTGTTACAGCGCGTATTAATGAGCTCGCGAGTAAATCGTACGACCGTTTACCAGGGCTTAATTCGCCTGAAGTTGTGGTTATGTTTGTACCAATAGAATCAGCCTTTGTTGAAGCACTTAAATACCAAAGTGATATTTACCAACAAGCAATCGAAAAAAATATACTGGTAGCTACACCCACTACCCTGCTGACTAGTTTAAATATTGTTAAACAGCTTTGGCGTTTTGAGGAGCAAACTAAATATTCAAAAGAGTTGGCAAATCGGGCTGAGCGTTTTTATAACAAGCTCAATGGCTTTTTATTGAGTATGGAAGGCGTTGGTAAGCAGCTTGATAAAGCCAAGGAAAGCTACGATAAAGCATTTTCGCAATTATACCGTGGTAAAGGTAATTTAATTAAACAAGCATCAGAATTTAAAGAGCTTGGTGTATCGGTACAAAAAGAGTTACCTAATGAAAGTGTTGAACGCGCGCAGCTAGAGCTTGATTAAATTTGTTAAGTGTTTGCATTTAAGTATGCTAAATAATGTACGTTAGAAATCAGAGGTGTTTATGAATAATAAGATTATAGGTATTGTTTTAATCGTTATAGGTATCGCTTTAATTATGTGGGGATACGACGTATATGATGCAGCAGCTTCGCAGCTAAGCCGAGCATTTAGTGGTGATACACCGGTAGAGGCATGGGTTGGTTTTATTGGCGGCGCCATCTGTGTGTTAATTGGTATTAAAAAGCTTAAGTAACATAAATAAAATACAGCTTACTAGGGCGTGTTGATCTTTGTGGATTGAAATTTGTTCAATCTAGGGGCGATTAAATCGCGGCGCGAGGTTTGTAACCTAGTGGGCTAAGTAAAAACCGAGCAAAGCTTCCGCGTCCTGCTCACGCGCCTTACCTACATCCATGTCATAGGTAGGTACTTAAGAAAAATTTTAAGTGCAGCCTTAAAAATTTGGCTCTACCCCATATTGAAATACGCCTGTTTTTCGATCGCGTTTCGGGTGTGCCCTAGCTGCATTTCTCCTCAGAAAGTCAAATGCTCCATTAACTGCATTTAACAATCCTTTCCTATGCTTCCTAATAATCGCTGTTAATATGTTAATCCACCAAACCCCCGTTGTTTTTGCTACTGTCATCGTAGACATTTCAGTTTTGAATATCTTTTCTATACAGCCAGTTAAGAATCTTTTAAGCGTGGTTACTATTAAACTTACATAAATTAGCGCTTCTTGTAAGGTTGCGCTTGATGTTTGAAAGCCGCGTAAATTATTATAAGACTTACATTCCTTAAAAAGTAATTCAACCTGCCAGCGTAACCTATATAATTGTAAGCGTCTAGCAAAGTGCACCTGCCAGTAACTCGTCAAACCGATTAAGCTATTTCTGAATTTCAATTAGGAGATAGTCATGAGAAAAACACGTAGTCTTGAACAGTGGCGCAACATTATCGAAGAACAACAAGCCAGCGATTTAACGATCACTGACTATTGCAATCAAAATGCTTTATCAAAAACAACTTTTTATGCCGCACGAAGCAAGCTTAATGCTTCATCCGGTAGTTTTGTGCGTGCAAAAGTCACTAAACCCATAGCCCCCGCTGAACAGCAACAGCCGATCATGCTTGCTATCTGCAGCGTGAAAATTAGCTTACCACCTACAACACCTGCAACTTATTTGAGCCAATTACTTCGTGAGTTTGCCTTATGAAAATGTTTGTTGAACCCGCGCGTA
>NZ_JADYXE010000049.1:0-33318 GCF_015864465.1 Pseudoalteromonas sp. SWN29 | reverse complement strand
TCGCTTTAGCATTCACTATGATGTGGCTACCAATGTGGGCTGATTAATATATGTACTACAAAGATCAACAGCCCCTAGCTAAAAGATTTAAAAAGCGTGTTTTGTGTATGCAAAACACGCTTTTTTACGTTTGAATAAATGTTAGATATTCATGTGTATTATGCTTATTTGAATATATATTTTTAAAATGCCTTAAAAGTGCTGTTATTCTAATTTTAGGCGATAAAAAACCAGCTTAAAAGCTGGTTTAGTACTTAATCTGAACTTTGCTTAAGCGCTTAAAGCGTATTCGTTTTTTGTGCTTTATATTTTATACGGTAGCTATGTAGTAGTGGTTCAGTGTAACCACTCGGTTGTGTTGCGCCTTCTAAAACCAGTGCAAGTGCAGCTTGAAACGCAATGCTGTTATTAAGGGTTTCTTCGTTTATTGCCATGGGTGTATACGCAGTGTCGTGCTCGTTTTGACCATCAACTACTTTGGCCATTTTAGCCATTGTTGATTTTATTTGCGCCTGTGAACACACGCCATTTAGCAACCAATTAGCCATATGCTGGCTTGAAATACGAAGTGTTGCTCTGTCTTCCATTAGCCCGATATGGTTAATGTCGGGTACTTTTGAGCAGCCAACACCTTGATCAATCCAACGTACAACGTAACCTAAAATGCCTTGTGCGTTGTTTTCTAGCTCACTTTGAATATCTTCTTTTGAAAGCGTTTTAGGGTCTGCCATTAGCGGCGGTGTAAGCAGGTCATTAAGGCTAGCAATAGTACGTTTAGCAATACTTTGCTGCTCGGTAAATACGTTTACATCGTGATAATGCATTGCGTGCAGAGTAGCGGCTGTAGGGGAGGGCACCCATGCTGTATTAGCGCCTGATTTAGGATGTGCTAGTTTTTGCTCCATCATTAATGCCATTTTATCTGGCATTGGCCACATGCCTTTACCAATTTGTGCTTTATGACTTAAGCCACAAGCAAGGCCAATATCGACATTGCGATCCTCATATGCGCTTATCCATGATTGCTGTTTAATCTGTGCTTTTGGAAGTACAACACCCGCTTGCATAGAGGTATGAATTTCATCGCCGGTTCTATCTAAAAATCCGGTGTTGATAAATACCACACGCTCTTTAGCTGCATGAATACAGGCTTTTAGGTTTACAGATGTACGGCGTTCTTCATCCATAATACCCATTTTAAGGGTGTTTTTAGGTAAGCTTAGCGCTTCCTCTACTAGGCTAAATAAAGTGTTAGTAAACGCCACTTCTTCAGGGCCGTGCATTTTTGGTTTTACTATATTAATACTTTGCGCGCTGGTATTTTTTATACCTGTTTTTTTGTTTAGGTCGTGCAGGGCAGCGGTGGCTGTAAACATCGCATCCATAATGCCTTCAAATACCGGTTGATTGTACACATCGGTAATAGCAGGGTTCGTCATTAAATGGCCAACGTTTCTAACAAACATCATGCTGCGGCCTTTTAAAGTAACGGTGCCGCCGTCAAGTGCGGTGTATATTTTATCACTTTGTAGGGTACGCTCTACGGTTTTATCGCCTTTTTTAAACGATTCAACTAAGTTACCTTGCATCAAACCAAGCCAATTTTTATAAACCTGTACTTTATCTTCTGCATCTACTGCAGCTACTGAATCTTCACAGTCCATAATGGTGGTGAGTGCGGCCTCTAACACTACATCTTTTAAGCCTGCTTTATCTGCTTGGCCAATAATGTGGTGGTGATCGATATGTAGCTCTATGTGTAAGTCATTGTTTTTTAATAACACTACAGTAGGATTTTGCGCTTCACCTTGATAGCCAATAAGCTGAGATGGATTAGCTAATGTGGTTTGAGAGCTATCACGTAACGTAATTAAAAGTGCGCCATCTACTACTGAATAATTAGTGCTTTCTATGTGCGAGCCATTAGTCAGCGGCAATGCTTTATCTAAAAACTGACGAGCGTAGGCCATGACTTTAAAACCACGTACTGGGTTGTAAGTAGTGCCTTTTTCGGCGCCGTCTTCTTCGCTTAACACATCAGTGCCGTATAAAGCGTCGTATAACGAACCCCAACGTGCGTTAGCAGCATTAAGTGCAAAGCGTGCGTTACTTACAGGCACAACCAACTGAGGCCCTGCTGTAAGCGCTACCTCGGGTTCTACATTTTGAGCTTCAATCTCAAAGTTGGCAGGCTCTTTTACTAAATAACCAATATCTTGCAAAAAGGCTTGGTACTTAACGCTATCCCACGCTTTATTAGCAAGATGGTAGTCGTCTATTTGCTTTTGAAGCAGCTCTCGCTTTTCAAGCAATGCTGTGTTTGTAGGGGTAAGTGTTTGCACTATATGTGCAAAGTTTTGCCAAAACTGCTGCTCACTCAAATGCGTGCCAGGGAGTAATTGGTTTTTAACGAAATCAGCAAGTTGTGTGTCTACGCTGAGTCCTGAATGTGTGAGAGTGTGGGACATAATTGCCTTCCTTAAACGGTCGCGATGTTGTTGTGTGCTTGTGCGTTAAGGCAACAATAACTCAAAAAAGCAATGTTGAGTGCTTTTTAGCCATTCACAAAATGTATAGCCGCAATAATAACTATAAATTTACTAAATCTAAAAAATGAGCCTAATGTTGAATCAAGCGAAACGGAGCACACACTCCTAGCCACTCTCACAACATTAAAATAATTTATACCAATCTACTTATATATGGGGTCTATTTAACGTTAAGAAAATTACGCTAGAGCTAGGCAAAAATTTTTGTATCTAGTTATTCTAAATAAAAAATTTTTAACGACGTTATAGTGCAATTTAATTCGTTAAATTGATCAAAGATTTATGCAGGTTGGTATTACACACTCGTTCGAAGGATTTTATTATGACAACATATCAACGCGAAACAGACACTCTTTCTACTCTTTGCCAATCTCAAGGCAGCCCATGGAAAGCTATTAACCCTGAATACGCAAGCCGTATGCGTTTACAAAACCGCTTTCGTACTGGGATTGAAATTGCGCAATACACAGCAGACGTAATGCGTGAAGATATGGCTGCATATGACGCAGACACAAGCCAGTACACACAGTCTTTGGGGTGTTGGCATGGTTTTACTGCCCAACAAATGATGATGGCTATTAAGCGCCACCAAAAAACAACTAAACGCAGCTATGTGTACTTAAGTGGCTGGATGGTTGCAGCGCTTCGCTCTGCATTTGGCCCGCTGCCAGATCAAAGCATGCACGAAAAAACGTCGGTTCCTGCATTAATTGAAGAAATTTATACGTTTTTAAAGCAAGCTGATGCACGCGAACTTGACCACTTATTTAATGACCTAGATGCAGCAAAAGCGAATGGCGGTGACGTTCAAGCGGTTATTGATAAAATAGACAACTTTGAAACCCATGTTGTGCCAATTATTGCTGATATTGACGCTGGTTTTGGTAACGAAGAAGCAACTTATTTACTCGCTAAAAAAATGATTGAAGCCGGTGCGTGTGCCATTCAAATAGAAAACCAAGTGTCTGACGCTAAGCAATGTGGTCACCAAGCGGGTAAAGTTACAGTACCGCACGAAGACTTTTTAGCAAAAATCAATGCAGTACGTTACGCTTTTTTAGAACTCGGTATTGATAACGGTATTATTGTGGCACGCACAGATTCATTAGGTGCCAGCCTTACTCAAAAAGTACCTGTGTCGCAAACACCTGGTGATTTAGCAAGCCAGTACAATGCATTTTTAGAAACCACGCCAATTAACGGTGTTGATGACTTAAATGAAGGCGACACGGCAATGAAAATTAATGGCCAGTTATGTAAACCAACTCGCCTAGATAACGGTTTATTTCAATTCCGCGAAGGCACTGAAAAAGACCGCGTAGTTCTAGATTGTATTACGAGCTTGCAGTCGGGCGCTGATTTACTGTGGATTGAAACAGAAAAACCACATGTTAAACAAATCGCAGAGCTGGTAAATCGTGTAAAAGAGCATGTGCCAAATGCAAAACTGGTATACAACAACTCGCCTTCGTTTAACTGGACGCTTAAGTTCCGTGAGCAAGTGTACCAAGAGTGGCAAGAAGCTGGCCGTGACTTAAGTGCTTACCCAAGCCTTGGCGACAATAAAGGCCTTATGGCTCCAGAAATGGATGCAACAGAGCTTGCGCAAGCAGCCGATTTACTAGTACAAAACTTCCAGCGCGATGGCGCACGTGAAGCAGGTATTTTCCATCACTTAATTACTCTGCCTACGTACCATACAGCTGCGCTAAGCACAGATATTTTATCGGAAGGTTACTTTGGCGACATGGGTATGCTGGCGTACGTACGTGATGTACAACGCCAAGAGATTCGCCGTGAGCAGGCATCTGTTAAGCACCAAGATTTAGCGGGGTCTAACATGGGCGATACACACAAAGAATACTTCTCTGGTGATAACGCGCTAAAAGCCGGTGGTGAAGATAACACCATGAACCAATTTTAATTCCTAACTAGATAGTGTTACTCAAGGGCCAATAGGCCCTTTTTTATTGTTTTAAATAAAGTTAGAACATTGAAGCATAATTACAGATCAGACTTTAACTAACCTAATCATGTTGGATCACGATTTAACTACCTGAGTAAATTTACAGATCAGAGTTTAACTAACCTTTCATAAAACGACCTTTTTTAGGTGATTTTGCTGTAAATAGCGTTTACAGCAACTAAAAAAAGCGGATAAGTGACTGATTTTTGCTTTAATAGACAAACAGAGGGAATTTATAAACCGATTTTTTACTAACTTCTCGTTGCTATAAAACAAAATTTTACTAACTGAGAGGGTATAAACAGTGACTCAAACCGATATTTTACCAACTCAAGTTACAAAAAAGGCTATAAACCGAAATTTTACTAACTGAAGTTTTAGCTAAGTCCGATATTTAATTGTCACAGAAGTGTAAAGGGGGTTTACAGTTTGAATACTATAGCGGTAAATATAAAAGCCACTTATTTGAAGTGGCTTTTATTTAAACTATAAATTTATTACATAGAGTTTAGGGTCTGTTAATCTTTCAAGGTTAAATTTGCAGCAGCCTGTTTGGTATTCAGGCGAGGCAGAGCCTACATAGTGTGGTTATTTACCATAAGTAGGTGATGGCAAGCATAAATGACACTCGCTGCTATTTAGGTTTGACTTGGTGATGAAACCCTTTTGTTACCCAGTATTTTACTTATTCTTACAAGGATACAGCCATTAGAGTAATGCGGGCCGTATGAGGTGACTTGGTTACACATTTCACGCCGTGATTAAATAGCCTTTAAATTGAAATCATTTAACTCCGAAAGCTCACATACCTTATTACCTAAGAGGTTAAACTAAATTTTATAGGGCATTAAAACAATCATAATAAAAGCTACTAGTTGCAAATGAAAACTGTTATTGTTTTTATTTGTAATTTAAGTTTAACATCATGAAACTCTCATCTATTTTATTTATTCCGTTTGTTATTTTACTTGCTAATAGCTATGTACATGCAAGTCCGCAGCCTCTTAACCCACAGCGAATAGTGGTTGCAGGGGGCTCAATAACAGAAGTTATTTACGCCCTTGGTGAACAAACAACGCATTGTTGGCGTTGATAGCACCAGTGTTTATCCAGCCGCTGCAACTCAGAAGCCACAAATTGGCTATGTTCGCAAAATAAGCGTTGAAGGTGTGTTGTCATTAAATCCAGATATTATCCTCGCTGAATCAGATATTGGTCCTAAAAAAATGGTTGAGCAATTAAAGCTCACTGGCGCTAACTTGGTTATCTTGCATGAAAACGACAACTTTTGGCGTATTGAAAATAAAATAGAGCAAATAGCCAAACAATTAAATGTTGTGAGTAAGGGCAATATGCTCGCAGACTCTTTGCAAGCGGACCGCAAGGCCTTGTCATATATTTTAGAGCAAACAAGTACTAAACCTAAGGTTTTGGTTATCCGCAGTAGTCAACTTATGGTTGCAGGGGCAGAGACAACTGCTGATGAGTTGGTAACTATTGCAGGTGGAGTGAATATGATGGCTCAAACAATGGTTAACTGGCAGACGATTTCAAGCGAGGCCGCATTAGCACTAAATCCTGATGTGATTATTAGTATGGGAATTGGCGCCAATGATCAGCAACCAAGCGCTGAAATATTATCTGTTTTTAAATATTCAAATGCGATAAAAAATGGACGTATTTACAATTTTGATGCGCTCTATTTGTTAAGTATGGGCCCTAGAACGCCTCAAGCCGCGGTAGAACTAGCGCATGCATTTTATCCTAAAACACGCTTGCCGGATGGCTATCAATATAGATTTTTAAAATTAGCTGAAAACAGCACAAAACAACAGGACGAGCGATAGCTATGCTGGCGTTAGGAAATAGGTTATTAGCGCAACAACGGATACGGGTTTTATCTATTCCTGTTTTGTTTATTATTTGTATATTGGTATTTTTTATTGCCCTAAGTCAGGGAGGGGTTGTGATAACGCTGCGCGAGACGATGCTTATGCTAACCCAGCCGGTAGATGATCAGCTTAAGCACGCTATAATTTGGCAGATCCGCCTTCCTCGTATTCTACTTTCGATGGTTGTTGGAGCTGGTTTAGCAACCTGCGGTGCTGCAATGCAAGCTTTATTTAGAAATCCATTAGCAGATCCTGGCTTGATTGGCATTGCCAGTGGTGCAGCGTTAGGTGCAGTAGCAACTATTGTATTAGGAACAAGCTTGTTTGCTAATTTTAGCGACAACTTAGGCTACTATGCGGTGCCTGTAGGGGCATTTTTGAGTTGTATTGCGGTATGCATGTTTATCTATCGGTTGGGCGCGCAAAATGGGCGTTTTACTATTGTTAGCCTACTACTGGCAGGGATTGCCGTAAATGCGATTGTAAACGCTATTATCGGTATCTTAACACTGGTAAGTAATGAGCAACAATTGCGTGATTTAACATTTTGGAGTATGGGCTCTTTGGCGGGAAATCACCTTGCGATGATAATGCCAACACTCGGTATTATTATTGGTTGTTGTATTGGTTTATTACGTTTATCTAAACCTCTTAACGTGTATTTATTAGGAGAGGCTCAAGCGAAGCATGTCGGCATTAATGTGACTAAATTGAAAAAGCAGGTTTTTATATATACGGCACTTTGTACAGCAGCAGCCGTCGCAATTACGGGCGTTATTAGTTTTGTCGGCTTAATAGTACCGCATATTATGCGCTTAATATTAGGCCCAGATCACCGTTATTTATTACCAGCTTGTATGTTAGGGGGAGCATTAATGCTTAGCCTTGCTGATTTATTTGCCCGTACCATAATGCTACCAGCAGAAGTCCCCATTGGTCTAATAACCAGTGCTATTGGCGGTCCATTCTTTTTGATTATGCTGTTAAAAACTTACCAAGGAGCAAAGTGAACTATGTTAATTGGCAACCAACTTAGCGTAAAAATTAAACATAAAACGTTGCTGGATAATATTGATTTTTATGTAAAACCAAATGAAATTGTAGTTATCATTGGTCCCAATGGCGCAGGTAAATCATCATTAATGAAAGCATTATCAGGAGATTTACCGTTAAGTGGCGGAACTGTAAATATTAATCAACGAGAGTTAAATGAGTATAGTTTGCTAGAGCTTGCTAAATTAAGGGCGGTATTAACCCAGAGCTACGAGTTAGATTTTCCTTTCACCGTTAATGAAGTTGTTGATATGGCGCATTTTAGTCATCAAGAACAGTGCACGCAGGCTACCTTGAAACAGTTCTCTAATGATGCAATGAAAGCCGTAGGGATTACTCACCTAGCACAGCAATGCTTTACTCAGCTTTCTGGTGGTGAAAAGCAACGTACTCAATTAGCTCGTGTATTGTGCCAATTACAGCCAAGTTTAACTCAGCAAAAAAATGCTTATTTATTAATTGATGAGCCAACTGCTAGCTTAGATTTATATCATCAATATGAAGTCATGAACCAAGCCGTTACAACCGCAAAACAAGGCGCGGGAGTTGTTGCTGTTCTTCATGATTTATCACTTGCTGCGAGCTTTGCAGATCGAATTTACATGCTTGATAAAGGAAAAGTTGTTGCTCATGGCTCGCCTGAAGAAGTACTAACACAGCGCCATTTAAGTAATGTTTATAATATTAATGCAAAGCTGCAAACAGATATTGAAGATGTACTTCCCCACATTATGGTGGCGGAAAAAACACTCACAAATATATGATTTTAAGTTGTATCGATTACATATTATTGAGTGTTTTTATAAAGGGGTAATACCAATTCCATTAAGTATGTGATCTAAATTTTACGCAAAAAAAATAATTCAGTTCTAGGCGTAAATTGATGTAAATGGTTGTTCCCTTTACGAAATTTACAACAAAGAAATGGGTTGTTTTAGCAAGTAAAATAGATCAGCTATTTATTGGTATTGGTATAACTAGGGCATGTTGAATTTTGGTGGTTGAATTTACAGCGGCCTGTTTGGTTTTTAGGTAAGGCAGAGCCTATGTAGTGTGGTCACTGCCCATAAATAGGCGATAACGCAGCATAAAGACCAAACATGCGTTTCCCTTTGAGGGACGATTAACTCTTTATTGCCTTGTTATTAACACGATTTGCTTACCTCAAAATAGATCACTTAATTAAGCTAATTGGTATTACCGCAATGAGAGTGGACAAGTGTAGCTACATCTTGTAATTCAATATTTTCAGGTATCGCTATCTCTTTGGTTGATGCCTGCAGCCATGTTGCAGCATCATCAAGTGATTTAAATACGGCTCCAGGTATACCAAAGGCTTTTTGAACGCTCATATTCTGCAATTTTTGATATTGCTCCTCAGGAACAACGATAAGCATCGCTTGAACAAGTTGTAGCATTTTCTCTGCCGCACCATTTTTAAGCCATTCTTGTGTTGCAGGACCCGCCCCTTTAGGGTGTTGTAAGGATGCTTCATCTGTATAAACACGCACTACAATAAATGCTTCAGCTCTATCAAACCAACGATCCCATGATATTAAAGAGTCTAAGTGCATTGCTAGCGTGCACTCCCCCTTTGCTACTGTTACAGCTAATGGCCAGAGGCTGCTATCGTATTTAATTGTTGTCATACTTAATAACCTTTGTTATTGATTTTATAGATTTTTCCACGGCAAATGATTTAGCTTTGCTGTGGAAAAATCTGATTGATTAGAATGTATACTGTATGCCCGCACTAATAGTTCTTGGTTGGGTCAATACTGCTGTATCAAAGTTAGTATCAGGTTCATTGCTATCAGCAGGTGCTGTACCTGGATACAATGCAACAGGAGCATCTTCATCAAAAATATTACGTACTGAAAGATACACTTTAGCTTGCTCAGAGATAACGTAGTTCAAACTTGTATCAAAGGTCGCAAAAGCGTCTGTTTTACCGCCTTCATCGTTTGAAATACTGGTATACCAGCCATCAGTGTACTGGCCACTAACGTTAACAACCCAATTATTTGATTGCCATGTGGTCCCTAATTTCATAGAAGCAGAAGGAACCGTAAGTAATGAGTTCCCTTCTAGGCCTGAGTTTGGATAATCAGTGATCTCAGAATCTAACAGTGCAAAACCACCATAAAGATTGAACTGATCATTAATCTGCCAATCGGCATTAAATTCAAAACCAATAGTAGTTACTTCGTCTGCATTTCTAACTACATAAGCTTCATCACGTGAGTTTTCAGGTGTTAAATCAAAAGGTAGTTGCATGTCTGTATATTGCGAATAAAACAGGTTTTGAGATGTGCTTATACTGTTATTAGCCCATTGCTGACGACCATAGATTTCTAAAGAGTTTACGTACTCTTCATCATATTCATAGTTAACAATTGGTGCGCCAAAGGAAATGCCGCCGCCGCCTGCATTATACCCGCGAGATAATTGTAAACCGACAATATGCGTATCACTTACTTGGTAGCTGAGCCCAAGCTTAGGTAATAAGGCACTGTAGTCGTTATCAGATTCTATTTTTGCAATCGCTCTATCAGGATCACCGCCTTCACGTTTGCGATTTTCTTTTTCGTAGCGTAAACCTGCCGTTAGCTCAAATTTGTCACTAAATGGGAGGGCACCCTCAGAGTAAATTGCAAAATTATCTGAATCATCAGTAAAGCTTTGTTTTACAATAAATTGGATCCAATCATCTTGTTTTGAAGTGTAGTAGCGACTACCAATAACCCATTGTTCGCCGTTATCACCTTGATAGCGTAAACGAGGTTCTATCACAAACTCTTTGTTATCAATATTCGCTTTAGAACCATCTGGCGTAGATTTACGTTCAAAATTAAAGTCTGTTGCTGAAGCCGTTACCTCTAACTGTAGTTGTTGAGTTAATGATGCGCTGTATTCAATGCCTAAGCTTTTAGTATGCGTAACATGAACGGGTTGTTGCGGAAAGTTAGAACGACGCTGATCAAATGGATAATCAATAATTTCACCATTTGGACCACTGTATTTGTTATCGGTTAGTGTGACAACAACGCGTGTACCGTATTTGTCATCGCCCTCATAAAGTAATTTCCCTCTAATTGCACGGCCTTCCATGTCAGCTGGGTCTTTAACACCAGGGTAAGATTCATAATCAACAGATGAACTACGTTCAAATTGATCTGCTGCAATTCGTAAGGAAAACTGCTCAGAAAGAGGTTGATTATAAATAGCTGAAAGTCGTTTTTGGTCTAAATTCCCGCCTTCAGCACGAATTGTGAACTCTTGTTCAAACGTCGGATCTTGTGTTTCTACGCGTATTGTACCTGCTATTGCATTACGCCCAGCTAAAGTACTTTGTGGCCCTCTGAGAACTTCAATTTGTTCAAGGTCCCAAATACCTAAATCGCCAAAAACTATTTCGTTATAAGTAGCTGAACGACCATCAATTTGCCAGTTTAAGCGTGCTCTGCTGCCTGCAAAAAATGCATTCGCGTTTTCTGCAGCTCCAGTACCATCAATACCCCTTACTGTTGGAGCTTTACCAGTACCAGTGACCATTGTGATGTTTGGAATTTCGCTTAGTACGTCTCTTACGGTTCTTAATTCGGGGCGGCTTTCAAGTTCTTTACTATCGAAAACAACAACGCTATTACCACTTTGTAGTAGACTTCTTGATAATAACTCTCCAGTAACTTCAATAACGGTCATTTGATCCACTGCGTCATTGTTATCAGTATTAGCTAAAGCTGTAGTAGATGTAAGTGCTGCGAGGGGGATTAAAACATCCTTAAATTTCACAGGTACTCCCTTCTGTAAATGTAAATGATAATTGTTTTCAATGCTATATTCAATTGTATTAAAATACAACACTAAAGTTAATTAATGTTGTATTTTTAACTTAATTGTTAATCAGTAGAGAGGTGGTTTGGCTGTTATTTCAATCTAGGGCGATTTAATCGCGGCGTGAGGTTTGTAACCTAGTGGGCTTGGTAACGGCTCCTGCGTTACCCTACTGGCAGCGCATATTTGGCATTTATTCAACGTTATCGCCTATTTATGGGGAATAACCACACTACATAAGCTCAGCCTTGCCTAAATACCAAGCATACGGCTGAAAATTTAACCTCGAAAGATAAACAGGTCCTAGACAAATTTTTTATCTATTTGTTTCAAATAAAAATTTTAACGACGTATAGTGCAATTTAATTCGTTAAATTGCTCAAAGGTTTATGCAGGTTGGTATAACTAGGAATTTTTGAATTCGCACTCTGTGAGCACTATATTTTTGTCACATTGGTAAAATACGGTTAAGTAAGTGTCTTTAGGCACTTGCGGTGAAAGTGCTTGGGTTATTTTAAATTGCAGTTGTTGTTCATTAAAGGCAATGAGCGTAGCCGCTTCAAAGCCAAAAAATTGTTTCACACTTGCGTACAAAGCTTTAAAAATACTTTCTTTTGCTGAGAAGATAATGGTTAACGGGTGTGATACCTGCTCTGCGAACAATCTAAACTGAGGATAGTCATTAGGGTGCAAAATTTGTTCTTGTAGCTCTCGCTCTTGTTTTGCGCTCATTAGCTGTTCGATATCAATACCAATGCCAGCGATATCTGTGCGCTGAGAGGCCATTGCCATTGCAATCCCTTGAGTATGGGTAATACTAGCGATAACTTTATCAGGCCATATCGGCGCGCGATCATTGCCAGAAAGAATATCAAAAGAGGAAATACCGAGTGCGTTTAGTACTTTTTTCGCACAAAATCGGCCAGCCAAATACTCGGCCTTTCGTTTTGTGACTGCTTTTTGAAGTTGCAGCGGTGAAAAAATCTGATAACTCGAAAAGTCACTATCAATAAAGTGGTTACTATCAAATTTACAACAAAAAGTGCTGTGGCTAAGGTAGGGTGTAAACTGAGTATAAGGGGAAAGTTCCATATGCTATTTGCATTTTTCCTAAAATTAAGAGTAGCGCTTTAATGGTACGTTAAAAATATAATAAATAAAGTAAAGTTTATGACCTGTGCTGAGCTTAAGCTCATTACGTAATGTACAATATGCATGATTAATTAACCTGAACTCTGGATAATAAATCTATATCGAGCAGCTGTTTTCAGCGCTAACTGTGTTGAATTCACTTGCAATAGGCCAGCTATTGACGTGTAAATTTGCCTTGTTTTCACTGAAAATCTTTGGCTAGAGAAAATAAATTTAAATATCACCATGATTCAACACTTTAGTAAATCTCTTAACCAGAGCTCAGGTTACTTAGTTTTTGAGTGTTTAACGAGTTTGGCACAGAGCTTTGATCTCCTGAATAAGGGCAATGCTTGCTTCGTTATCGCCATGCACACATAAACTATCAGCATGTAAAGGTAATACCTTTCCCGATTGAGTTGTTACACAGCCTGTAGTTAACAGTTGTTTTACTTGCGCAATCAGTGCCGATTTATTATGCACGCTACCAGGAATATTCCGCGATACTAACAGTCCTGCATCGGTATATTGACGGTCCGCGAAGGCTTCTAAAATTAATGTTAATTGGTATGTTTTGGCAAGTTGCTGATGGCTTTGTGCTTTAGCCGTTGCAAGTAGCATGAGCTTTAATGGGGTTGGGTAGATGGCAATGGCATGCATGACAGTGTTTAATATTGTTTCATCAGCCATCATGTCGTTATAAAGCGCGCCATGTGGTTTAACATAGCTAAGCGTTAAACCTTGTACTTTTGCCATGCCCTCAATAGCGGCTATTTGATAATGCAGGCAGTTTATTAGCTCGCTTGTACTAAGATTCATTGAGCGCCTACCAAAACCTTGCAGGTCTGGGTAGCTGGGGTGAGCGCCAATTTGTACGTTATATTGTTTGGCAAGTGTGAGCGTGCTTGCCATTACATCGGCATCGCCGGCATGAAAACCACAGGCAATATTAGCCATATCAATATGTGGCATTACATCATCGTCTAGCCCCATTTTCCACGCGCCAAAACTTTCGCCTAAATCACAATTAAGTTTCATATTAATGCGCCTTTTGCGATTTTATTGTAACAGGCAGTACGCCGTTAGCAGGCGCTTCACCCAGTAACACTTTTGCAAGGGCGGTAAAAGCAGGCCCAGATACAATATCGTTTTTATCTACATCAATATTATATGCGTAGGATGCAAGTACAGCATTTGCATAATTACCAAATTTAGCAATGTCGTACGGTGCTCTTAGGCTTATAAAAACAGTGCTTTTATTTTCCTCTTTTGCCATATTTAATAATGACTCAAGTGCTTTTGGTTGCTCTGCATTATTAAGTGCAAAATTAGGATCGTCTTTTAAATCATCCATACCGCCAATTTCTACCGCACTTTGATTAGGCGTTGCATTGCCGGCTATAACTATATCAGCAGCGTGTATTTGTGCTTTTGCGAGTGCAGGGTCGAACCCTTGTAAGCTACTACAGCTATAGGTGAATTTTTGCTGGCTGGTAGCTTCAATTGCTTGCTGCATTGCCATACATTTACGCGTGTCGGGCATAATAATATGAACATTACTTCCTGCTTTTAAATTAAGCGGTAAAATACTGTTATTATTTTTAACCTGCGTTATAGCCTCTACAGCAAGTTGCGCTTCTATTTCACGATGTGCTGCACTGCCAATAACCTGCTTAGCTTCAGTAAGCGCGGTAATAGGGTCAAAATTAGTGCTTAATCTAAATTTATTTTTAAGAGAGGTAATACGCATCGCTGATTGTGCGATTTCTTGCTCATCAAGTTGTTTTGATTTAACCGCTGCAACAAGCTCTTTAATAAGGTCATCGAGCTTGTTTAAATCATCCGGCGTTCTAATTTCAACGGGCATTAGGGCAATGTCAGCCCCAGCCGCAAACGTATTAATTACCGCTTGAGTTGGTGTAAAAAAGTTACTAATACCAGCCATATCAAGCGCATCGGTTACTACAACACCTTGGTAATTAAGCTCACCGCGTAAAATATCAGTAATGATTGCGCGCGACATTGTTGCCGGTTTTATCATGGTTTTGCCATCAACACTTACAAACGTTGTGCTATCGAGCGCTGGATATTGAATGTGCGCCGTCATGATCATGCCAGGGTTTTGCTTGGCGATAATGTGTTTAAACGGCGCTAGGTCTTGCTCGTAAATAACTTCTTTTGCATGGTTTACTTTAGGCAAACCTGTATGGCTATCTACGTTTGTATCGCCGTGACCCGGAAAATGCTTTAACGAGGTAATAACACCGTTGTTTTCAAACCCTGCAACTTGAGCTGCGCCTAATTTACTCACTAATACAGGGTTTTCACCAAACGAGCGTACATTAATAACAGGGTTATCGGGGTTCATGTTTACATCAACGGTAGGCGCATAATTTACATTGATACCCAGCGAATTTAGCTCTTTAGCTATTACTGTTGCTGTTTTTGTGGCAAAGCTTGTACCGTGTTTTTTGTACGTTGCACCAATCGACATATTACCGGTAAATGATGTAGCAACGTCGCGTGGTAAACGCGCTACACGTCCACCTTCTTGATCTATTGATATAAATAAAGGCAGCTTACTACTGGACTTACTTGCAGCCGACTGTAATTGGCTATTAAGCGTAATGGTTTGCTCTATTGATTGAGTGTTTTCTGAAAATAAAATAACCCCACCAATATTATACTTTGTCACTATATTTGCTAACTCACTTGGCAAACTAGTCATTTGCGTTCGGCATTGTTTACTCGCACCTTGCTCACAGTAGTAGCGAAAGTCGAGTATTAACTTTTGACCAAGCTGCTGTTCAAGAGAAAGTGTTGATTTAGCGAAAGAAGATTGTAATGGCATTAAACACCCAGATAAAAAAACGATAGACGATACAGCATACTTATTTAGCAAAACGCTCTCCAAGGCTAAAAAGTAGATAAGTATACGCAGCTTATCTACTTTTAGACGCAACTGCAAAGCCATAAAACAAGTGTTTTTATAAACTTAATAGCTGCTTAATATTTATATTTATTAGCAACTTATTTATACATAAACACATAATTTTAAGTCAATAAAACCTGAACATTATAAGTTATATATACATAATTATAGTGGTTTTTATAAATGCAATGTACGAGCGGTTGAAATGACTTGTTCTATGATGGTTGACTCCTTATTACCCATAACAAATACATAGGGCAAGGTATTCGCAGAAGTAATCGAGATAACTAAATTATAGCTCTCGCTTCGAGGTTTAAGTGTGACATACACTGCACATACTTTAACTCTAAAAGTTTGTAAGCACACAGTTTAATCGGCCCACCATCAATAGATGCAGCTTCTATGAATAAAATTTCAACCAAGTTTATAGATCCGGTTACAAATATCGAATCAAATTAAACATAAAGAAATTTTATGTAAACAAATGTAAACCTAGATTAGTTCAATAAACACAATAATAATAGCAATTAACTTAGTGCGATATGTTATTTAATACGCACCCAAAAAAACCAAAACTGATAAAAATCAATAACTAATAACTCATCGTGATATAACAATTATTTTTTTAAATCTATTTTTTTTCTATTTATTTTTCTGTAAAAGTTACATCTACCATGAATTATCACGAAAGAAAGAACACACTATATTTACATTTAAATGACACGTGGTATCTTTTTAAGCAACCTTCTTTATTTCAATTTAAATTCACTTTTATTTTTAAATAAATCATCAAAAATAATAATTACATGCGCAAAAAAGCGCAAGGAGTATTCAGTGAAGACCCAAGTAGCATTAGCTGTTTCAGCAGCATTATTAACAGTATCACTAAGTTCTGTAGCCGGTGGAAATAGTATTCATCAACAAATAGCACTTTCAAAATCTGCAGTAGACAAAACTAAAACATCACCAACTTCATCTACCCGTATAACTAAAGTAGCAAAGAAAATTGTTGTTGAACCTAGTTTAGCACCTGGCGAATATACTTATATTGTGCGCCTAGCAGATCTACCGTTAGCGACCTACGATGGCAGCGTTGTTGGCTTTGCCGCTACAAACCCTAAAATAGCTAAAAAAGAACTTTTTTCAAAGTTAGCTAACAGCAAAATGAGCTCACAAGAAGTACGTAATCAGCTGCGTTTAAATACTAAGTCTACAGATGCTGTTCAATACACCAACTACCTTGAAGATAAACAACAAAGCTTCCTTTCTCAAGCCCGCCTTTCATTAGGTAAGCAAGCAAACGTTGTATATAAATATAAAAATGCATTCAACGGTGTTGCGATGCGTTTAACTCAAGAGCAAGCTGTAAAATTAGCTACTTTAGATGGCGTTGAATATGTTGAACGTGAACGTATGGAAACAATGGATACTGATACTGGCCCTATCCATATTGGCGCTACTCAAGTATGGCAAGGCGAAGGTAATTCAGCCACTAACATGGGTGAAGGCGTTATTATTGGTGTAATTGATAGTGGTGTTAATACAGATCACGACTCATTTGCAGATATTGGTGGTGATGGCTACGACCACACTAACCCTTGGGGCGCAGGTAATTACGTAGGTGATTGTGCTACTGATTTTGTTGAGCTATGTAACGACAAATTGATTGGTGTACGTTCATACGCAAGTGTTACTGATAACTACGATGATTTAGACGTATTCGGTCCTACACCGCCAGCTAAAAATGGTGAAGATTATGGCGGTCACGGTTCTCATACTGCAAGTACAGCAGGTGGTAATATTTTAAAAAATGTGCCGTTAATTTCTTTAGATAATGGTGTTTTAGAAAGCGACGGTATTGTTAATGAAGCGTTTTCGTTTGAGCAAATATCAGGGGTAGCACCGCATGCGAATATTGTTGCTTACCAAATTTGTAGCCCTGGTAATTCAAATTCTGACCCTGCTTTAAGCGATAAGTATACAGGTTGTCCTGGCGCAGCTATTGTTGCCGCTTTAGATGATGCTGTTGCAGATGGTGTCGATGTTTTAAATTACTCTATCAGTGGCGGCGGTAACCCTTGGGCTAGCTCTACAGAATTAGGCTTTCTAGCAGCACAAGAAGCTGGCATTTTTGCAGCTGTATCTGCTGGTAACGATGGCCCAGAAGCGTATACAACATCAAAAAATGCACCGTGGTATACCGTAGTTGGTGCTTCAACACATGGTCGAACTCTAGATAGCTTTGTTACATTTAATGAAGAAAGTTTTGCATTCTCAAGTGGAAATGGACCTACACTCTCAGAAATCGTAACAGGCTCTCCTGTTACATCACTTTCAGTTGATGCAACTAACTTTGAGGGTTGTAATGCCTTTGCTGCTGATTCATTTAAAGATGCCGTTGCTGTAATTAGCCGTGGTGCATGTGCTTTTGCAGATAAAGTAAACAATGCAACCGCAGCAGGAGCAAGCGCTGTTATTGTTTACAATAATAAAGATGGTGATGCATCTCTTGGTATGTCTGGTTTAGAAGACACTACTATCCCAGCGGTTGGAATTTCTGAAAACTCAGGTAAAGCGTTATTAGAAGAATTAGCTTCAAATTCAGGCATGATGATCTCTATTGACCCAGCTATTACGCTAGTTATTGGTCAAGCTGACAATATGGCTGACTTCTCATCTCGTGGACCAAATAGTACGACTGCTGATATCATGACACCTTCAGTAACAGCACCAGGTGTATCAATTTATGCAGCTTACAATGACCAAGATTTTGGTAACGATGTAAGTACTCCTGCTCCTGGTGATTTTGCCTTTTTACAAGGTACATCAATGTCAGCGCCTCATACATCAGGTGCTGGTGCGGTATTAAAATCTGCACATCCTACATGGACACCAGATAACATTCGTTCAGCATTAATGATGACGGCTACAACTGATGTACGTAAAGAAGATGGTGCAACGCCAGCTGACGTATTCGATATGGGCTCAGGTAGTATTCGCGTTAATTTAGCAACTAATACCGGTCTAATCATGGATGAAACGTTTGGTAACTACATGAAGGCAAACCCAGCAACGGGTGGCGTTCCTTTATCATTAAACATTCCTTCAATGACAAATACACAATGTATTGATACGTGTACTTGGACTCGTACATTTACTGCAACTAAAGATGCTAACTGGACTGCAACGTCAGTATCAACATCTAACAATATGGCGTTAACTGTTTCACCAACTAGCTTTGATATTAAAGCGGGCGAAACGCAGACACTAACTGTAACTGCTGATGTAAGTGCATCTGCTGCAGATGTATGGAACTTTGGTAGCCTTGAACTAACTTCAGCCGGTTTACCCGATGCTCATTTGCCTATTTTAGTGCAAGTAGCTGAAACCAACTTACCAGAAGCATTATCTGTAGCAGCATCTCGCTCAAGCGGTACTTACACATTTACTAATTTGATGTCTAAAAGTTTGAATAATATTGAAGTTGGTGTATTTGATAAGAGCTCTAACTTAGTTGAACCACAAACAGTAGAAGTTGAAGATGAAGGTCTCGGCTTTATAGTACTTACTTTTGATGAAGTTGTACCAAATGTTGTGTTTAGCACTTCATCAGTAACAGCGCCGGATATCGACTTACGCGTTTTACGCGCTTTAGATGGCGGGCTTGAAAAGATTGGTAGCAGTGCAGGCCCTAACTCAAACGAGTCCGTTACTTTCCTTAATCTACCAGCCGGTACTTACTACATTGTAGCTGACGGTTATACTGCATCAGCACCAGGTGCAACGGATGAAGTGGTAATTAGTGCATCATCAATCTTAACAGATGAAGACTCTATGAGTGATACTGTTAGCGCTAGTGTTGCAGAGAGTAATGGTTCATTTGACTTAACAGTTAAATGGTCTGATAACGTAAGCAGCAGCTCATTACTATCACTAAAATCAGGTGATGACTCTACAGAAGTACAAATCCCATTAACAGTATCGTTCGCAGATGATGAAGTAACTGAAGTGGTTTCTTCTGACTTAGAAACAGCGAGCCAAACTATGACTCCTGGAATAGCTCAAGCTGTTAGCTTTGATATTGAACCAAACTTTACCAATTCAGATAAAGTTTATACATTAAAAGCAATGGTTACAGAAGGGCAAGAAATAGCAAATGCTGATAACGATGGTGTTATTACTGACAACATAGTTGAGTGGACTATTACTCGCGTAGCGGGTGAATCAACAAAAACAATGTCAGTGGGCTTTGATTTAATTCCTAGACAATCAGGAACTGATAAAGAGCTAGTATTAACTAATACAATTGACGGCAATGCAGTTGAATCTACTTATAACTTTGGCGTTATTGAAGTTGCTCCTGTAGCTTCTGTATCTGATGTATCAAGTGCACGAGAAGGCACAACTGTAACTATGGATGCTTCTAGCTCTAGCGATGCTAATAATGATGAATTAACTTACTCTTGGAAACAGTTATCAGGAAGTACTGTTAGCTTAACGGGTACTGGCGCATCAATCACCTTTGAAGCACCAAAAGTATCTGCTGATGAAGTAATCTCTTTCCAATTAGAAGTAAATGATGGAAATGGAAATTCAGATATGACAGTAGCAACCGCAAACATTACAAAAAATAAAGGTAGTAGTGGTTCATTTGGTTGGTTAATGGCCTTGCTTACACCGTTATTGTTCGTACGTCGTAGAAAAAATAATTCGTAAGATTAAATACGTATTATAAATAAAAACCATTAGCTTCATTTGAAGCTAATGGTTTTTTTATTATTTACTGGAGGACAAAAAATTACAACGCTGGGATTATTATTTATCAGTCCATACCATAGCGATTAGTCGTGGAATCAAACAAACCACCTTAACTAAAAACACTTAAATGGGTATAATGCTTAACTTCGTATAATACGCGCTGAATATTGTGCTTTGGGATGCAAGCTTTGCTATATAAATTATTACCTGCTTTAAACTTAAGATTTCTTATATTGCTACTCGCACTCTCTGCAGCACTGAGCACATTGGTAGGGAGTTTTTATTCTACCTATCAGGTTCAAAAAGAGCAGTTAACATCATATACGCTAAAAAGTAATTTAGCCTATGCTCAAAAACTAGCCTCTGCTACTGATAACTTTTTAAAGTCTGCGCTTCAGCAGCTTGAATACTCAGCTAAAATTATTGAACAATCACCAAATAACTCCAAATTATTAAACGATGAAGCTATTCGTTTAAATCAGCAAACTGATAGTTTTAACTCTGTTGTGATTAATTTACATGGCGTAGTTGCTGCTACGTCACCTCGTTTAAAAAGTATAATAGGCCAAAAAATACAATCCCCTGGTGCAATAGAAGCGTTAAAAGAAAAACGCCCATTAATTAGTGAGCCTTATTTATCGGCAGCCGATAATTTAATTGTTTTCATATCGCACCCGTTGTTTGATTTTGAAGGTAAGTATTTAGGGTATATTGGAGGCTCTCTTTATTTAAAAGAGAAAAATATTTTAAATGAGCTTCTAGAGCAGCATTACTATAAGGGTGGCTCATACCTTTTTGTTGTTAGCTCAAATAAGCGTATTTTATATCATCCAGAACCGTCAAGAATAGGTAACGTTGTTACTAATAATCGTGTAATTGACGCGGTTACAAATGGCGAAATGGGTACTTCAACCGTTATTAATAGCCTAAATAAACCAATGCTCGCAGGCTATGCACCCGTTACTTTAGCTAATTGGGGAATAGTGGCGCAAAGATCATTAAAATCAACGCTCTCCTCTCTTGATACATTAACTATTGAAGTGGTTAAACAAACAATACCAATGGCATTAGTCACGTTTATTTTTATTGGTTTATTTGCACACTTTATAGCAAGGCCACTAAAACGCTTAGCCGATAACGCAAATACACTCGACGATCCAAAAAGTTTAGAAAAGCTTAAAAATGTGAAGTCGTGGTATTTCGAAAGTCAAAAACTAAAATTAGCAATGTTAAGAGAAGTAACTTTATTACAAGCTAAAATTGGTGTGTTACGCCATGACTCACAAACAGATCCCTTAACAGATACGCATAACAGAAGAAGCTTAAACGGCTTACTTAACCAGCTTATGCTAAAGCAAACCCCGTTCGCTATATTAGAAATTGATATCGACTTTTTTAAACGTGTTAACGATACTTTTGGGCATGACAAGGGTGACGAAACTTTAGTTTCGCTAACCAATATAATTAAAAAGCTATCCAGAAAAGACGACATAGTATCGAGAATCGGCGGTGAAGAGTTTGTCCTTGTCTTACCTAATGAAGACAGCCAAAGCGCTTTTAAAATTGCAGAGCGCTTACGTAAAACAGTAGAATCAACAGAGATGGACACTATTGGCAACATCACTATTTCTATAGGTATTGCAACTTGGCCTGATCATAGTGCTGATATTGCCCAAGTATATAAATGTGCCGATACAGCGCTATACCATGCTAAAGAGCATGGCCGTAACCAATGCGTAGTGGCCGAAATTAGCTAACCACAGCTTAGTTAAGTAATACTCTGTATTACCTTAAATTGATAAATACTTTACAGAGAATACATGAGTTTATTAAGCCAGCCATCTGCTTTTGATGGCTTATAAATCATTACAATATCCTCACTGTAGTGACTGTTAACCCCCTTTACAGTTAATTTTGTAAACCCTAAATCGTCAATAACAAAGTTAGGTAAATACGCCAACGCCAAGCCACTTTGTACCACCTCTATTAATGCACTGTAATCGCTACATCTAAATACAATATTGCGCGGGGCAATTTCATCTTCCCAACCGTCGGAGCCAATACCTTGCTCTAGGCCGCACAGCGGCGAAAATAATGGGCAAGCAAAAGCCCCATGAAGTAGTTGGTTTTTATTGAGCGTTAATAAACCTTTTTGTACTAGCTGATGCGCAGCGGCCGCAGCCACACTAAATCCAGTATTAAATACATCAACCGCAACTAAATTAGTATGTGAGCTGTTATTTAATGCCTCGCGAGTAACTAGCGCAATATGCGCCGCCCCTGATGCTACTTGGCTTATGGCTTCACCTTCAAACACATTATTAATACGTACCGAGCAAGGCAGGTTGCTAAGTGGTGTAAGCAGCCTCTTTAAACCACTTTTAAGTAAAATTGCAGGACCTGCAATAACTGCATTAAATTTATGATTATCGCTTTTAAAACGGCTGGTAAGCTGCTGGTAATTATGAACTAAATCGCTGCTATGCTTAACAAACTCTTTGCCTTTATCATTAAGTACTAAGGTTTTTCCCACACGATTAAACAGCTCTGTGGCTAAGTTTGCCTCAACCTTTTTTAGAGTTTTAGAAAGCGCCCCTGGGGTAATATTAAAATGCTTAGCGGTTGTATGCAGGTTTTGCGAACCCGCCATATGAATTACTTTTTCAATATCATCTAAATGCATAGCGCCAAACCGTATTGATTAAAAGGAAACAACTGATAACTTATTATCGATTATTTATACATAAAAATCAGCTTATAGTATCGCCATATTTATTTTTTGGGTATTAACATGAAAAACATACTGTTATTTTTTATTTTATTTTCGAGCTCGGTACTTGCAAACACACATCAACACAATTCACAAAGCACACACAAAGCCCACAGCTACGTTGGGTTTCATGGTATGGCACTTATCTTAGCTGGCGATAAAATACTTGCCAGCCACCTGCCTTTATACGCCCCTCCACACGACTACCAAATAGTGTATGAAGTAACTACAAATAACACCAACCTAAAAAAAATCAAAAGTGTTTTAAAAAAGCAGCAAACGAGCAAAGGTTGATCACCATTTTACCAGCCAAGTTTGACCTAAACTTATTAATAAATAAGAAGGCACCCACCTTAAACATAACCGTATTTAACAGCCATTTTGAACGCGGTGGCAAAGTGCTTTTTAATGCCACACTAACCTTTAAAAACCCGTTATATGTTGAGAAGGTCACGACAGATAAAGCACAAAAAAATGCATTTTCGTTAGTAAAGCTTACAGAGCAGCAAGGCTTGATAATTCATAAAATACAAAGTAAACCAAGTTATGACTCGTTAAGCTTAGTGCCACTGACTAAAGGTGAATATAATGGGGAGTTAAAGTGTAATACTACAATTAATACAGCGCTTAAAAGTAAGCTAGAGGCATGTTTTAAAAGCGTACCAAGCTATCTAGAAACAAAAGATTTATCGGTTAATTAATTTATAAATAGCCAGCGCTTTTTAGCTTTAAAAGCACTGGTTTTATAAAGTGTTACTTCGCATTAAGTGTGTACAAATTTGCTTAAACATACTTGCCATTAAGTAATTTAACTTGAGTAAATATGTGACAAGTAAACGCTGCATTCCCATGCAGCGTTTGTTGCCATTTGTTTAGCCCTAATTAAAACTGGTAGCTTACTCTTGCTGAAAAGTTACGCCCAGGTTGGCTGTATTGGCTAAAATCAGCACTTTGCGACTGGCCTGCAATTAGCTCAAAAGGCACATATTCTTTATCGAGTAAGTTAAGTACGCCTACATTAAGCTGCCATGCTTGCCACTCGTAGTTTGCATATAAATCAACAATGCCGTAGCCATGCCCTTGTGTGGTTTTATCGCCGTTTGTATCAAGTACTACATCCGATTGCGATTTAGCTAAACGCCATGCAGCGGTCCAGTTAATATTACCGAGTTCTGTACTTAACAATACTGAGCCGTTTAACGGGCTAATGCTGGTAAGTGGCTGATCGGTTTCTTTGTTTTCACCATCAACGTAGGCCACGTTTGCCTCAAGCAGAATATTTTCAGCAACATACACGGCAATCCCTGCTTCTACACCGCTTATTTGTGTTTCGCTAATATTTTGATACTGATACAGCGTTTTGTTTACGCCAGGAATATACGTTGGCTCAACACCCACCACTGCAGTTTCAATAAAGTCATCGAATGCTGCATAAAAAGCACTTACATTTACGCTAATATCGCTGCTTGCGTACCTAAGCCCAAGCTCAAATGAGTCGCTGCTTTCTGGGTCTAAATCGGCGTTCGGTAATATTTGATAAAACGGCTCTACACCGTGGCTTTGATAAGCTTGGTCGTGTGGTGGTATTTTAAAACCTCGTACGTATTGCCCATACCACGACAAGTTATCATCCACTTGATATATAACACCTAGCTTAGGCGAAAAAGCAGATTCGGTAATATCATCAAGCTGCGCATCGGCATATAGTTCATCATTTTTAGCCTCTAAGGTGTAGTAATCATATCGCACGCCTGCAATAACCGACCACGCACTGTTATTAAACGAAATACTGTCTTGTACATAAGCGCCAATTAAAGAGGTATCGGCACCCGGAAACGCTTTTTGTTTTTGGTCTGTAAAATCAACCGTGCCATCAGCTAAAATACGCGTTTTTAAACGTGGGCGAGTGGTGTCGTATAAATCGATATCAATCCCGTATACCACTTCGTGATCGGTCGTTTCTCCTTTAAGTCCTTTATTAAATACTGCTTTTAAACCTAAAATATTTTGCTCAAAACGATAGTCGTTATAATCGGTGTAGGTGCTTGCGCCACTAATTTGATCGCTTTGCTGCTCGTAACTACTATAAGACACTTGCCCATACCACTTATCGAACGCGGCTGTTGCTACCTCTGAATGATAATCTAGCGCCAGTGACCAACTAGTGTCGTCTTCTTCGGTTTCTTGAACGGCGGGAGTTATTACTTGCTCAATTGTTTGGTTAAAGTAATCGAGGGTATATTTAAGTGTGCGTTTTTCATCAAGCTGTTGCTCAAATTTAACTAATAAAGCATCCGACTTTGCATCGTAGCCGGGTAGGTTTTCGTCATAGTTTTGTACTTCTTCGCTATCGCGGTGGCTATAAACCGCGCTTACTGCAAAGTCGCCTAAGTCTTTTGCAGCGGTAATATCAGCGGCAATTTGGTTGCTTTGGCCTTGATACCCTAGCGCCATTTTTACAAAGCTGCTGTTATCTTTTAAGTAATCGCTTGGATCTTTAGTGGTTATAACCACAATGCCACCGAGTGCATCAGAGCCATATAAAGACGATGCAGCACCTTTGGCTACTTCTACTTGTTTTACGCCTGCTACATCAAAGTAATTACGGCCAACTAAATAACCCCCTCCGCCTGCATAGCCATCGTTGGTACGTCGGCCATCTTTTATAAATACAACACGGTTACCACCAACACCGCGTACGGTGAGTGTTTGCGCGCCTGCACCACTACCAGTGGTTGCAATGCTTGGATCGTATTTAAACATGGTTTGTAAATCTACAGCTAGCTGACGCTCTATGTCTTGCTCGGTAATAACAGTAACTGAGACTGTTACATCTTTAAGCTTTTGTTCAAAGCGCGAGCCACTAACAACAATATGATCGTCAATTATGTTTTCGGCAAATGCAGTGCCCGAGCCAAGTAGTAAGGTTGCTATAGCAGTAAATTTAAATGCAGAGGGATTCATTTCAACTCCAAATGATAATAGTTATTATTTATAGCGGGGATGTTACAACTAAGTCAAATTAAGATCAATTAATTATGATAATCATTTTCATTTAGATTTAACTAGTTATAATAGCCGAAAAATAAAACCGGAGTGTGTAATGAAATACCTATTTATATTGTTTGCTTTAGTCGCTCAACCTGCACTTGCACAAGAGCGTGTTATTAGTGCTGGCGGCACCCTTACAGAAATAATTTATGCGCTAGGCAAGCAAAATACCCTTGTCGCGGTTGATCAATCTAGCATGTACCCGCAACAAGCTACGCAATTACCGCAGGTGGGTTATTACCGCGATTTAGCGGCAGAAGGCGTACTTTCTATGCGCCCAACCACCTTATTAGCACTTGAAGGCGCAGGGCGAAGCCAAGCGCTTAAACAAATTGAGGCAACAGGGGTTAAGCTAATTCATTATAAAAAGCCTACTTCTGTTAATGAGCTACTTGCGCTAATTAAACGCCTTGGTGACGATTTAAACGCTAAGCAAAAAGCGCAATCACTTATTACGCACATTACAAACTCATTACCTGAAAAAGCAAAAGAGCAAACACACAGTGCGCTATTTTTACTCTCAGCTAATGAGCGCGGGCTTGTTGCCGCAGGGCAAGAAACCGTCCCTAATTTATTATTTAGCTATGCAGGTATTACTAATATAGCCGCTACGCATACTGGCTTTAAAGCTATTAACAGTGAAGTACTTGCTGTAAATCAGCCCGACTTTTTAGTTGCGCCAAAGCATGTTGTGCAAAGCCTTGGTGGTAAACAAGCCTTTTGTAAGCAACCTACACTACGTTTATTAAAAGCCGCGCAAAGCTGTAACTTACTTGTAATGGATAGCCTACTTTCGCTTGGCATGTCGCCGCGTATTGCCACAGCAATTAATGAGCTTAACGAGTATAAAACCCAATTATGAACACCCTAACATTGAGCAGCTTTACGCCCATAACACTTAGCCCAACCCATAAATGGATGCTATTAGCCTCTGTGTGTATTTTTGCTTTGGCGCTACTTAGCATAGGGTACGGCCCTGCAGGATGGGACTGGCGTTTAGCCATTGCTTGGCTTGCACCCGAGTACTTTAACCAGTTTGATGCCCTGCAAATTAACGTAGTAATGCAAATACGCTTACCACGTTTTGTACTTGCTGTATTAGTAGGGCTAATACTTGCCCAAACAGGGGCGGCAACTCAAGCGCTGTGTCGTAATCCATTAGCCGACCCATCCATTATTGGCATTAGTGCAGGTGCGGCTATGGTTGCAGTGGCCTTTATTGCACTTAGCGCGCAGTTTAATTTTAACGCTCAGTTGTATTTACCTTATGCGTCGTTTATAGGGGCGCTTGGCGTTACCTCGCTGGTATATTTTATTGCCAAGCAGCAAGGGCAAATTAATATCACCACACTTATATTAGTCGGGGTTGCTATTAACGCGTTAGCATTTGCGATTATTGGGTTATTGAGCTTTTTTGCCGACGACAGTGCATTGCGATTAATAAATTACTGGACCATGGGCTCATTAGGCGGGGCAAGCTGGAGCACGATTATTCAAGCGGCGCCGTTACTGCTTATTAGCCTTATTGGCCTTTGGCGATTAAAAGAACCAATGAACTTACTCCTTATTGGCGAGTCACAAGCTCAGTACCTAGGAGTAGACACCAATAAACTTAAATTATATGTAATTATACTCGTTGCATTAGGAGTAGGTGCGGTTGTAGCGCTTACCGGTTTAATAGGGTTTGTTGGCTTGGTAGTCCCGCATATTGCTCGCTTAATGGTGGGGCCGCATTTACGTAATATGCTGCCGCTTTGTATGCTAATTGGCATAGTGGTATTGCTACTTTCAGACTGGCTAGCACGCATTGTAATAATGCCAGCAGAGCTACCCATTGGCATTATTACCGCGCTATTGGGCGCGCCATTGTTTATTTACTTAATCGTTAAAAATAAGCGAGGTTGGTCATGATCACGTTTAATAATTTAAGCGTTGGCTTTGATAATCATAACGTTTTAAACACCATTAGTGGCAGTGCTAAAGCAGGGCAGCTTGTCGCACTACTTGGTGAAAATGGCGCGGGTAAATCAACCTTACTGCATACCTTAGCAGGAATGCATTCCTTTACAGGCAGTGTACTTTTTAATACAAAGCCTTTAGCCTCACACGCTAAAAAACGCCTTGCAACACAACGCGCAGTCATGATGCAAGCAAACCACGTAGGGTTTGATTTTACTGTATTTGAGCTTATTGCAATGGGCCGCTACCCGTATGTAGAGTCATTAAAAATGCAAAGCGAAAAAGTACATAAATACGCCGCTATTATGGATTTAAGCCATTACTTAACTCGCCGCGTAAGTGCGCTTTCGGGCGGAGAGCAACAACGTGTTCATATGGCGCGTACTTTAGCGCAGCTTAATGCCTTTACACAATCGGCAGAGCCAAAACTAATGCTGCTCGACGAGCCTACATCAGCACTTGATATGCGCCACCAACATGCACTGCTCAGCTGCGTTAAAACCTTTGTAGAGCAGGGCAACAGCGCCATTATTGCAATACACGATCTAAATTTAGCCAGCCTTTATGCAACCGACGCTATTTTATTGCACAACAAAAAAGTGCTGCAAAGTGGGCCTATAAACACCGTTTTAACTGAACAAAACTTACAACAAATGTACGCCATGAAACTGCACGTAAATCCTCATCCTTATAACGATGCACCCATGGTTTTTTCCCAACGTCAGGAGTTTTTATGAGAGAGCAAGCATTAAACGATGCACGCACCTTGGTTTACAAAACCAATGCCGGTGTCATGTCGACTATTTCTAATAATTTACGTGGCTACCCGTTTGGCTCGGTAACCCCCTATATGTGCGACGAACAAGGCCGACTATACTTTTTTATTAGCGATATAGCCCAGCACACTAAAAACCTAAAGCACGACTCTCGTATGAGCCTTACTATATTTGACGCCGCCGACTACGGCGACCAAAACGAGCACGGGCGAGTAACGCTTGTAGGCGATGGCTCTATTGTGCCAAGCGAGCAAGCACACACTTTACTTAATAACTATATTGCCTTATACCCAGAAGCCGCTAGCTATCGCAATGCACACGACTTTCAATTATGGCAATTAGACGTAATACGTGTACGTTACATTGGTGGCTTTGGCAAAATATTTTGGCTTGAGCAAAACGAATGGCAAGACGAAATAAAAAACTGGGACGAAAGCCAGCAGCAAAGCATGATAAGCCATATGAACGACGACCATCAAGATGCTATGTCACTCATATTAATGCAGCACTATAACGTAGCCGATAACACCCCAATAATGAGCGGCCTACTACCCACTGGCTTTTATATACAAAGCCAAAAGCGTAACTACTTTATTAACTTTAAAACCCAGTGCAACAGCCCGATAGAGGTTCGCAAAGCGCTGGTTACGTTAACTAACCAAGCTCGAAGTAACTAAACTAAATACATGACGACATAGTTAACCTGAGCTCTGGTTAAGAGGTTTACTAACTATGTCGTTATTTTATAAGCAAGCTGTTTGCTCGCCTCGCTCGCCTAACGCTTTAAAAGCCGCTTGTTGATGTTCTTTTTGTATGTAACGGGGTGGCAAAGGGTTAACCTGCAACTGATATCCTGTTTGATTAGCTTGTACATTTGTTACCGGCGATATCCAGACAACATTTAACTCTGGCGCTAAACGTTTAATAACACGCGCTATACCTTCGCCATTTTTCACATGAAAATCGCCCGCAATATGCATTACCTGCGTATTTTTATGTGCTGTTATATAGTTAACAATAGACTCCCCCATGGTTTCATCCCATGTAACTTGTGCTGAAAAATAGTTTTCGTTTTGACTGGGCGAGCCGTGGTGCATTGACGCCATAAAGCGTTGTTTATATTCACTGGGGGACGTATCAATAGTGCTCGCAATATAGCTCTGCTGTGTTTCATCAAGTTTATTTAGGTAACTTATGCCTTGCCTGCCAACACACGTAACAATATTTTTAGGCGCATTTGCAGCGATTACATCGCTATTGTTCGTTTTTGCCAGCTCTACCAGCGCCCGATAATCGCTTTTGTAATTAGGCCATGCTTGGGTGTTATCAATTAAGTACTGCTCACCAATTTCACCTTTAACATACTGGTTTAAAATAGGCTGATCCGCGCGGCTAAATTGCTCAAGCGACAGCGCAGTGCGTTTATTACTTTTGCTTAATTGCTCAAATAACTCAGTCTGAAATAAATGCACGCCCGGATGTGTATGCAATTCACCCACTAAAACCACATCGGCATTTAATAACTTGGGCTCTAATAATACAGAGCTAACAGGCTTTGCCTGTGCATTATAAAGTGCTGAGTAATAAAGCGATGAGCTTTTATCAGGCTCCGTAGCTGTTGTACTACAACCACTCAAACCCGTAACTAACGCCAGAGTTAACATAGACTTTTTCATACACACCTTTAAAACACTTTAATGCAAATAATTATCAATATCATATACTTGTAATACCTATTAAGCCAGCCAAACTGCTGCTTACTTACATAATCAAGGAAATGAGCGAAACGCGCATTTATATGCCTTAACTTTGCTTGTAAATATTAAATAGCTTTTGATAGCAATATCTTAGGTAATTTGTTAAAACTGTGTAAAGTAGAAAATGAGCGTGACAACCGCAGGAATATACGCAAAATTGTTGTGCTTTTAAGTTCTAGATTGAATTATAGGAGATCTAATTGAGTATTGAATTTTTAGAAACGGATTTCGATAAGGTTAGCTACCTTTTGAATTTGCTCACTGCAAGAGCAACTGGACTTGCATCTGACTCAGGTGAATTTGAAGCATTACGCTCTGAATTGCTGAGTAATTCTAATCTTGCACCAATGCTTCCTCAGTGGTTACGACAGCACCGTAATTTAGATTCATTTTGGGGGTTTATTCAGCCAAAATTTAGTAGTTACGCCGAAAGACGTACGTATTTATCTGGTGAGTTCACACCAATATTAGATCAATTAGAGTTCGGGGAACCAACTCAGGGAGTAATGCCAACTACTACAAATACACCAGTGCCTCCAGCTAAAGAAGTTCCTCGTAACAAACGGAAAGTGTTTATTGTTCATGGACATAACAACGAAGTAAAACAAGAAGTAAGTCGCTTTGTCGAGCAACTTGGTTTAGAAGCTATTATCCTGCATGAGCAAGCTAACGCAGGAATGACAATTATTGAAAAAATTGAACATTATTCAAATGATGCTGATTTTGCTCTTGTTTTATATACTCCATGTGATTTAGGGAGAGCTATAACAGAGCCAAACCCTCCAAAAAATAGAGCACGACAAAATGTAGTGTTTGAACATGGTTACCTTATTGCGAAGCTTGGTCGAGAAAATGTCTGCCCTTTAGTTAAAGGGGCTCTTGAAACTCCAAATGATATAAGTGGTGTTTTATATGTCACTATTGATGATCCTGGTGCATGGAAAAACCAAGTAGCAAAAGAGTTAGTTCAATGTGGCTACACTTTAAAATCATTTTTCTAATAAGTATCAAAGACTAACGCTTACACAGGCGCTAGGCACTGGAGAAGGTTTAATAGATGGAACCAAATTATTCAGAATATTCTATTACTGAATTGCAAGAAGCTATCACGTCTATTGATAGGGCTTTGTACCCTGAACGCTTTGAGCTATTAAAAGCCGAACTATTAAATAGAGACGAGGAAGAGCATAATGCTTCTCAATTAGTAAGTCTTTCATCAAAGGACTTACTTATTAAGCTCAGCAATGCATTTTTTGTAATTCCGTTGATGATCTATGTAGGAGTAGATGCACTTAATAGCGGTGAAATACTCCTTAAAGGAGCAGCTATATCAAAAAATGAAAACTTTATATTATTTACATTAAGCGTAATGTTTTGTTTTTTAATCTCAGCGGTACTGACATGTAGCCTGTTTGTGGATAAGAGCAAAAGTTCCTGACAAATACATTATGTCGTTCATAAATTCACTGGAACACAGTTCGATTGGTAGTGCTTTCTGGAAGTTGATAATATTTTCAACTCAGGGCAAAACATGCAGCACAAGCTAAGCAAAAACAAGTTATAGAGAATAAGAAGACGGTGAAGTGTATTTAAAACTCTATAACTGAAACAAAAAGGCCGCAGTAATAAATACTGCGGTCTTTGTTTTTAGCTAAGTGCTATTTAGTAAGCGCCTGCGCTGTAAATAAGCTCGTAGCTGTGGCTGTAAATTTCAAGGATATTACCAAACGGGTCTTCCATGTAGATCATGCGGTACGGCTTTTCATCCGGGTAGTAATAACGAGGGGCTTGCATACGTTTTTTACCGCCAGCTTCTACAATACGTTCAGCTAAACCTTCTACATCAGGGTCTTGAACACAAAAATGAAAGATGCCTGTTTTCCAGTATTCAAAATTGTCTTTTGGGTTTTCTTGGTTTTTAAATTCGAAAATTTCGACACCAATACGATCCCCTGTAGATAGGTGCGCTATTTTGAATTTTTCCCACTTTTCGCCAAATACTTCTGTGCACATTTCGCCAATGGGACTTTTGTCTTCGGTAATTAAAGTGGGTTCCATTATGGTGTACCAACCCATAACCTTAGTGTAAAACTCGACTGCTTTTTCAACGTCGGGAACCGAAATACCAATGTGCGAAAAACTACGTGGATATGTATGACTCATAATGCTTCCTCTTTAACTTGTGACTTATCTTGTGACTAGTTGATGGAGTTAGTTTACGAATCGACCACCATTAAGTAAAATTATCATTAATCATCATTTTGAGTGCGTTTTGTAATGATAAATCCAACATGGTTAAATACGTTTTGCACTTTGGTTGAGGTAAATCATTTTACCCAAACAGCTGAGCGCCTTTATATGACCCAGTCTGGCGTAAGTCAGCATATTAAAAAGCTAGAGCAGCAAGTTAACTGCGCGCTATTAGAGCGCTACGGCAAACAATTTACCCTTACCGTGCGCGGGCAAAACTTATATCAACAAGGCGGCCAATTATTAAAAGAATGGCAATTTTTAGAGCAGCAATTAAAAGATGATTCGCCTTACAGCGGCTTGGTAAAAATACAATCGCCTGGTAGTTGCGGGCTGCAGTTTTACAACCAATTATTAGCGCTACAGGCTAAGCATGCTGAGCTAAATATTGATTATCGATTTGCACCAAATACAAGTGTAGAGCAAGCCGTGGCTAACCATAACGCCGACATAGGCTTTTTAACTCAAGCACCTACGCTTAGCGAAATTACCAGCCACAAAATAGGTAAAGAAGCATTATTATTAGTTACCCCCGCAAATATTAAAAACCCAACATGGGATAACACCATTCAGTTAAGCATGTTTTGACTTAATGGTGTACCGAGTTTTTGAAATTCGAACGGTCCTACTTTTGGGC